>CAZCHU010000086.1:0-14530 GCA_964498215.1 uncultured Mycobacterium sp.
GCCAGGAACCACCAGAACGCGGCCGCGGCGAGGATCACCCCGTTGATCATCAGCTCGAGGCCCATCATCACCATCACCACGACCTGCTGCGACAACGCGCCGTAGAGGCCCACGCTGAATAGGGCGGCGGCGACCAGAAGTACTGTCTGCAGGGTCATCGGCCCACCCCTCCCGGCTGGGGATCCTCGGGCGTTCGGCGTTCCAGATCGTCACCGAAGCGGTCATAGCGGGTGCGGCGGGCGGCCAGCACGATGCCGGCCACGATGGTGGCCACCATTACCGGACTGATCACGGTCATCACCAGCATCTTCGAACCCATCAGCGCCTCGCCGAGGGCTCGGGTGATGTCCCCGGGTGGGCCGGGGCGCCGGGTCGGCCAGTCCACCAGCAGGATCCCGGCCGCCAAGACGGCGAAGGTGACCACCGCGGCCCCCAGCGCCCGACGATTGTCGTGGACCATGCTCATCGGCATCAGCGCGGGGTTCATCCCCATGAACATGATCATGTAGACGACCATCACGGCCATCTCCATGACCATCATCAGAATCGTGACGATGCCGACATAGTTCTGGTGCAGCAGAAGGACGTTCACGCCGACCGCGACGAACGAACATGCCAGCGCGTAGGTGGCGCGGGCCATCGAGTCGACCCAGAACACGGCCGCGCCCGAGAGCACGGCGATGACGGCGACGCCCCAGAATGCGATGTCGACCAGCATGGGTGTCAGTTCCTCCAGACGGCGATGACGGCGACGACGAGGTCCTGGAGTACCACCGCGGGCAGCAACACCAGCCAGCCCACCTCCATGAACTTGTCCGGACGCAGGGCGGGCACCCTGCGCCGTAGCCAGACGAAAGCCGCCAGCAGCAGCAACGTCTTGACCAACACCCAGATCCAGTCCGGCAGCAGCGGCCCGCTGCCGCCTCCCAGGAACATCGGCACTGCGAACGCTGCACCCGCGGCGAGCAGGGCGTAGCGCCCGGCCTTGAACAGCAGTCGGTCCACTCCGGAAAGCTCGGCGGCGGCACCGCCGGCGATGTCGGAGCCGAGAGCGGGCGAAAACGGTCCCCACACCGAGAAGGCGACGACCCCGAGGCAGTACACCGCGAAGGCGACCGGCATCCACACGACGAACCAAAGATCGTGTTGCGCGGCTCCGATGTCCCCGACGCGCAGACTTCCGGCGGCGATCGCCGGTGCCACCAGTGCGAACATCAGCGGAAGTTCGTAAGCGAGGCCGTGGGCGAGGAACCGGTATCCACCCACCAGCGAGTACGCCGAGTTGGGACCCCACCCGACGAGCCACACGAAAGACCAGATCATCACGTCCACCGCGTTGAACCAGACGACGCCGACGTCGAGATCGAGCAGGGTCCAGCTGCCCAGGGGAACAACGGCGAGCATCAGCAACGCCGCCACCAGCAGGCCGGCTCCGCCGATACGCCACAGCGGCCGGTCGGCTTCCAGCGTGGTACGGCGACGCTGCCGCATCAAGCGTGCCACCTCGGCCAGTGGCCGACTCAACGCCCCGGTGACATGCCGCTCGGCCCGTGCGGTGAGTGCTCCGTCCAGGGTTGCGGCGAACAGGACGAGCAGTCCCAGCAGGACTGCGGCCCCGATGGCCCACAGCCCCGACACGGTGTTGAGCCCACCCTCAGCCATTGTCGGCCTCCAGGTGGGCTGCGGTGGGTTCGCGGATGTCGAGACCCGCGACGACCAGGCGCGCGGCGGCCAGTTCACGGCCGACGATCCGCTCGGGCAGGTCCGTGAGGGTCGTGGCGGAGTCGGTGGGGGCTGCCCAACCAGTCAGCAGCGCCCGGGCGCGCGCCAGCATCGCGTGGTGACCGTCGGTGATACCGCGCATCGACCACCCGAAAATCCGCGAACGGGTCACCAGTCGGTTCAGCGCGTCCAAGTCGTCCAGTGCCGGTCGATCGGTGGTGAGAAGTAGATCGCGGACCCGTCGCGCACTGGTTGCGGCATGCGGCCAACCTGCCAGGCACAGCAGCGACGCCAGTCGGTCGCATTCGCGCGCGGCCTCGGTGCGCTCGCTTCGAGGTGGGGCCGCTGGTGCCTGGTCGGCATCGACGGCCCAGGCATGCGCGTCGACGATCAGGTCCCCCTGCAGTGAACAGCGCAGCACTAATCCGGCCGGCCAGTGTCGCAGTACGGGGCCCAACCTCAGGTTCAGCACGTCCATCTCGAGGCCGTCTCGGTCCGGCCCGCCCCCGGCGAGGGGGATGCCCGAGGGGGCCATCTGCATCGCACCGTGGTCCATCGCGCTGTGGTCCATCGCGCCGTGGTCCATGTGGCCGTCGTCCATGTCGGGCTCACCCGATGCGACCTCGGGGGAACGCCGCTCTCGTGCGTCGGAGCGCTGCACGGCGGTGTCGGCGAGGTAGACGCGGGCCCGGTCCAGTGCGGCGTCGACTTCGGCATCGTCAGTGTCAGGCCCGACCACAGTGACCCCAGCACGCGGCCCGGGCAGCTGATCCCAAACCTTGCCGATAATCTCGGTGAGCTCAGGGCCCGGCGCGCCGCAGATCGCGAGTACATCAGCGTCGGCAGGGTTTTCCGCAAAACGCCAACCCCACCGCAGCGCCCGGCGCTCGAGGGCGGCGCGCTGCTGCCAACTCCCGGGTGCCTCGGTGATGAGGACATGCGGGTGGCGCGCGGCGTACCGGGCGAACCCGGTTTTCAGACCCATCGCAGCGCACCCTCCCGCCATGCCCACAGCACGGCGATCAGCAGCACCGCCAAGAACGTGAACATTTCGACGATTGCGGCGACACCCAGATCGGCGACAACAACAGCCCACGGGTACATGAACAGCATTTCGACGTCGAAGGCGAGGAACAGCACCGTCGCGGGGTACCAGCGCACGTGGAATCGAGACAGCGCGTGCTGTTGGGGCAGCCACCCAGATTCAAACGGCAGTGCCACCAGCGGGGTGGCGTCGACCGCGGTGAGGCGGTGCAACAGATAGAGGCCCAGGACCGCGGCCAGCGCCGCCAGCAGCATCGATACCGCGCCGACGTACATTCACGCGTCCTTCCACGCAGTTTGACTGCATAACCCTGCCCAACTCCCCGGGCCATCCACGCTAGCCCTGCCCGGACGGTATTGAGCGACCAGATTGCCGCACAAGTGAGACGACCTCTGCCGGGCCGTACCCAAAGAAACGATGTCTCAACAAAGTTCCCTCATATGGCAATCAGCCCCGATACCCTGAGCAGCACAGTGACGTACAAGGGGGACTGATGTGGCGCTCGACGGCTAGCAAGATGTCCGGCGGGATCGTCGTGGCGTTGACCGTCGGTGCGCTGCTGTCGGCGCCGACGGCAGCAGCTGACGACACCGTCGCCGACCTGGTCGAAAACACCGGCGCCGCAGAAAAACCCTTCTGGTCTTACCTCTACGACCACGGTTTTGGCTACCTGCCCAGCGCTCGGGTCAAGACCGACGGCAACCTCGTATGCGCGAACCGCGAAGCCGGTGTTCCCGACAGCAGGATCGTCGAACTGCTCGAAAGGCGCGGCTTTGCGCCCAATGAGGCACAGGCAATCCTGGACGCCACCGAAAACGTCAACATCGCCGACCCAACGTGTACGGACTCAACTTCAGAGTGAACCCGCCCTGGGCTCTGCCACTGTCGCACTGTGCGCCCAGGGAGGTGCGGTCTCATGAGTTCTGCCGGGGATGAGTTGTCGTCCGATTCAGCCCGTGAGGAAGAGCCGGACTACCGCTTCACCCTGGCGAACGAGCGAACCTTCCTGGCGTGGATCCGCACATCGCTGGCCTTGATCGCCGGTGGCATCGCCGTCGTGCAGTTCGTGCCGGAATTCGGGGTTGCCGGGGTGCGCCATGGCCTCAGCATCGTGCTGACCGCCGGGGGCGGCCTACTGGCCGCGCAGGCAGTGCGGCGCTGGCAACTCGTCCAGGCCGCCATGCGCCGCGACCAAGAACTGCCACCCACCCATGTGCCGTTGCTGCTCGGTGGGGCGATCTTCGCGGTGACCGTGGTGGTACTCGTGGTGTTGGTCGTCTGGCCGCCGGCTGGACCGTAAGATGCCCGGGCGCGAACCCAGCAAGCCAGGTCTGCCGGCCGAGCGCACTCTTTTATCCTGGGAGAGAAGCGCATTCGGTTTTCTGGTCGGAGGAGCGCTGGTGCTGCTGCGGCAGCACGGCCCGCTCGGACCCGGCCGAACTGCATTGGCGCTCGCCGCGGCACTGCTCGCGCTGTTCGTCCTCGGCCTCGGCTACCGGCGATCGCGACAGATCAGAACCAGTCCGGTGATCGAGGGCCGGGTTGTCATGCAGGCCCCTCAGGTGGAGGTCCTGCTCATCGGCGTTGCCACGGCAGGCTTCGCGACGGCCATTGTGGTAGCGCTACTGCTGTACATGCAGTGACGATTCACTGACGATCGCCAATTTTTCGGCCTGCTCGAAATCGTCGTCGACCAGAACCACGTCGCGGCCGGGTTGGTCGAGCATGGACGCGGCAATGGATGAGCGGTATCCGGAGGCGCAGTGGACCCACACCTCCCCGCCGGGGACTTCCTCGCGGCGCCTGCTGAGTTCATGCAGCGGGATATTGAGCGCCTTCGGGAGATGACCGTCGTCGTACTCGCCCTGCTGACGGACGTCCAGGACGGTGAGATCATCCCTTTCCATCGCCTTGGCCAGCTCGGTGAAATCCGCGACGCGGTAGGACCGTAAGGGGGCACCAGCAGACAGCATGTGAATACGGCCCACCGCGGACCCCGCAAGGTTGTCAATCCCGATGCGTACGAGTTCCCTCTTGGCATCGGCGATTTGGTCGAGGTCGTCACCGATGAGGGTCAGTGATGAACCCCAGGCGTACAGCCAGCCGAGGTAGGTGACGAAGGAGTCCGACAGTTCGAAACCGAGAGTGCCCTCAAGGTGTCCGGCCGCGAAGGCGGTGCGGTTACGCAGGTCAACGACCCATTCGCCAGCGTCGATGCGCCGCCGAAGTTCGGTCGGGTCGACCGGCTCTGGCAGCGACAGGTCAACCGGCGGGGGCCCCTTTTCGTTGATGACGCCCATGTGGGCGTAGTACGAAGGGTAGGCCGACAACCCGGCGATGAGTTCGTCCACGTAGGTCTGTTCGTCGTGGTTCAGAGCCGGATTGTTTTGTCGTTCATCGGCGATGGTGGAGGAGTCACCGCTGGCCGGTGTCGCTGAGCAGAAGCTGCCGAACCCGTGGGTCGGATACACCGCAGTCTCATCGGGAAGCGCTGCGGCGAGCCGGCGCACCGAATGGAACTGTGCCCGGCTGAGTTCATCGGTGTGCTCGGTACCCAGTAGGTCTGTGCGCCCGGTCGTCCCATGCAGCATTGATCCACCGGTGAACACGCCGGCGACGGTATCCGCTGAGTCGCGGAGGACGTAGCTGACGTGGTGGTGGGTGTGGCCGGGTGTGTGCATGACCTGCAAAGACATTGGGCCCGAGTGGATCACATCGCCATCGCGGACCGCCCGGCGCTGGTAGCCCAACTCGTTGCCGGCGGGGACCACGTACTCGGCTCCGGCGGTACGGGACAACTCCAGGCCGCCGGTGACGTAGTCGTTGTGAATGTGGGTTTCCAGCACGTGGGTGATCTGAACGCCCCTTTCACGGGCTAAGTCGAGCATCCTGTCGATATCGCGCTGCGGGTCGATCACCACCGCGACCCCGTTGGCGCTGACCAGGTAGCTGCGGTCACCCAGCCCCGTGGTCTCGATGATGGCGATGTCGAGCTCGACCTTGTTGGGGGACACGGTCATCGGTTGGCATCGAGGGAGTCGATGGCCGCCCGCAGCTTGGTCGCGGCTTCGTCGGCGACCTCGCGCAGACCCGGCCCATCCGAGAGCTGAACCATCACCTGGGGATCCATTGCGTCGATGATCACCGCGTCGCCGTCGGCGTCGGGGTCGGTCCGCACGACGACATTGCAGGGCAACAGCAATCCGATCTGGCGGTCGGAGTTCACCGCGCGGTGCGCCAGCGGCGGATTGCAGGCGCCGAGGATGAGGTAGTCCTCCATGTCTTCGCCCAGCTTGGCTTTCAGTGTTGCCTTCATGTCGATCTCGGTCAGTACGCCGAAACCCTGATCGGCGAGTGCTTTACGGGTCTTGTCTACTGCGTCCTCGAATGTGGTGTGCAGGGTCGTCGACAATGCGTAGCTCACAAACCTCTCCTTGGTTCTCGTCGTTACTCTCAGGCCAGAGCCAAGAACAGCTTCTCCAGCTCGGCCTCAGTCATGGGCTGCTGTCCGTCGGTGGCCTCTCCGGTCAGGCATTCCCGCAATCCGGTTGCGACAATCTTGAATCCCGCCTTATCCAAAGCGCGCGACACCGCAGCCAACTGCGTCACGACGTCCTTGCAGTCGCGGCCCTGTTCGATCATCGTGATCACCCCGGCAAGCTGCCCCTGGGCCCGGCGCAGCCGATTGAGCACCGCAACGATCGCATCTTCGTCACCAACCATGGTGTTGCTCCCTTCTACGAGCGCTAGTGTCATGGTACCCGCGGGGGTATCTCGCGGTTGTCATGCGACAACCGATCCCGAGGTCGGCGCTTGACCGAATCGGCGCATCGGACAGTGCCCGTACCGGGTACAGGCGAACGCCATAGCCGCGGCAACGGCGGTGAGTCCTGCGGCGGCGAGACCGACGCTCAGGTGGACCTCCTGGGCCAGGATGACCGACGACATCGCGAGTACGAACCAGCCGAAACCTATTCGTAGCGCGTCGGGGTTGACCATCCCGGCCAGGCGGGCGCCGACGAGGGCTCCCAGCACGGCCGCGGCGGTGACCGCGAGCGCCACCGACCAATCGATCTGCACGGAGGACAGGTAGCCCCCCAGGCCCGCGAAGGACTTCATCGAGATAACGATCAGTGAAGTGCCGACCGCGACGGGCATCGGCAAGCCGCCGAGCAGCACGAGTGCCGGCACGACCAGGAATCCACCACCGGCGCCGACCAAGCCGGTCACCAGGCCGACGATGAGTCCTTCGGCGATGATCGTCGGTATCGGCAGGCGATGTGCGCGGTCGGTACCGGCCGCATCTGGGGCACCCTCGGTGCTCTTTCGTCCGCGCAGCATCGCGACGGCGGTGGCGATCATCATGACGGCGAATCCGATCAGCAGGACCGTGCCCGGAATGAAGCGGGCGAGCAGTCCGCCGCCGTAGGCGCCGGCCATGCCTGCGCCGCCGAAGATCAGGCCGGTGCGCCATTGCACTCGGCCGGCCCGCGCATGTGAGACCGCGCCAATCCCGCTGGTGACACCGACGACCAGCAATGAGGTGGCGATAGCCTGCTTGGCGTCCATACCGGCGACGTAGGCGAGCAGTGGGACGGTCAGGATGGACCCACCGCCGCCCAGCAGTCCCAGCGAGATGCCGACGAACACCGCGAGACCGATGGTGAGCGCAATCATGATCGGCTAGCCGGCCGCGGGTTCTTCGTTTTTGGAACCGACGAGTTGAGACACGATGGTCTGGGCGTCGCAGGTGGCGCCCCGGTTGTAGGGCAGTTTGGACAGCGCCATGCCCATCGCGCAGGTGTTGGTCACCGACGCGAAGGTCAGGCCACCGCCGATCGCGGCGGCGACCCACTTCAGCTTGGGGACCGCGACGCTGGCCAGAACGCTGGAGAGCACAATCGATCCGGCGACCAGGCGGACCTGGCGCTCGAGGTCCCAGCGGGGTGTGCCTCGGTTAACCGCGAAGCCCTGAGCCTCCCAGGCGGCGATGCCGCCGTCGAGGATGTGCACGTTGGTCAGCCCGGCGTTGCGCAGCGACTCCTCGGCGGTGGCGGCGCGCTGGCCCGAGCGGCAGACCAGGACCACGTCCTCGTCGAGATGCTGGACGATCTCCTCACGGTGCTCGCGAAGGAGATCCAGTGGAACGTTGTAGGCCCCGGCGATATGGGCGGTGTCGAACTCGCCGGGGGTTCGGACATCGAGCACCCGAGGTGGGAGGGCCGAACCGAGCAGATCGCTGAGGGCCTGCGAATCGATGATGGCAGGTGCGGTCATTGAGGTCCTTTCGTCGGGGCGGCGGGAAAATCTCCCGATACCGGTAGGGGCATTTTGAAGCCATGGTACACATACCCCAGGGGGTACATGCAAGCAGGAATTTATATACCCCGTAGGGTACTTGACATACCCAGAGGGGTATAGGCACCCTGTAGGCCAGATGGTTGCCACTGGCGAAACCCACCGCAGAACGAGAGGACTGGGGATATGAAGTTCATCCAGTACTACCTGGATTGTCTGTCACATGCGTCGTATCTGATCGCTGACGAAACCACCGGGCGGGCAGTCGTAGTCGACCCACAGCGCGACGTCTCGGAGTATCTCTCCGACGCCGAGGAGTTCGGCTACACGATCGAACTCGTCATCGAGACGCACTTCCACGCCGACTTCCTGTCAGGCCACCTGGAGTTGGCGGAAGCTGCCGGCGCCAAGATCGTGTACTCCGCGGTCGCCGAGACCGAATTCGAATCGGTGGGTGTCGTCGACGGCGAACGCTACTCACTGGGCGAGGTGACCCTGGAGTTCCGCCATACCCCCGGACACACGCCGGAATCGATGAGCATCGTGGTGTACGAGCACGCGGAAGACGAGGTTCCCTACGGAGTGTTGACCGGCGACGCGCTGTTCATCGGCGACGTTGGTCGGCCAGACCTGCTGGCCTCGATCGGTTTCACCCGTGAGGAGCTGGCAGACAAGCTCTACGACTCGTTGCACAACAAGCTCATGACGCTGCCCGATGCCACTCGGGTGTATCCGGCCCATGGAGCGGGTTCGGCCTGCGGCAAGAACCTGTCCACCGAGCTGTGGTCGACGATGGGAGAGCAGAAGGAGACGAACTACGCCCTGCGTGCGACCGACAAGGCAACGTTCATGGAGTTGGTCACCGAAGGGCAGCCTCCGGCACCGAGCTACTTTGTGTACAACGCGGTTCTGAACCGCAAGGACCGTGAGCTCTTGGACGAAACCGAGATGCCGACGGCGATGACCTATGAACAGGTCCTCGAAGCGATCGCGGCGGGAGCGGTTCTGGTCGACGGACGCAGCCCTGAAGAGTTCGCCACAGGCCACCTGCGGCACGCCATCAACATCGGGCTGGAGGGCCGCTACGCGGAGTTCGCCGGGTCAGTCCTGCCCTCGGATGTCGACATCGTGCTGTTCACCGAGCCCGGCCAAGAGTTGGAAGGCAAGAACCGGCTTGCGCGCATAGGGTTCGACCGGGTGATCGGCTACCTGGACCGTCCGTTCGAGGTGATGCTCGCTCATCGTGGGGATGTTGAGCTCGCATCGCGGCTGACCGCGAAAGCGTTCGACCAACGCGCCTCTGAGCTGACCGACCTGCAGGTCGTCGACGTCCGCAACCCCGGTGAGGTGGCAGCCGGCGCCATTCCGAACGCGATCCCCATCCCGGTCGGCCAACTACCCAGCCGGCTGAGTGAGTTGGACGCTCATAGGCCGACAGTGGTGTACTGCGCGGGCGGCTATCGATCCTCGGTGGCCGCAAGCCTGCTGAGGCAGCGGGGCTTCAGCGACGTGAGCGACATCCTGGGCGGTTATGGCGCCTGGGAGGACGCACGCCAGAACGCCTGACGGGAAGAGATACACCATGACCGCCGCTAAACACCACATCCTCATCGTCGGCGGCGGTAGCGCCGGTATCTCGGTGGCAGCCCGATTGCTACGAGAGGGTCACCACGACGTAGCAGTGATCGAGCCGTCAGACACGCACTACTACCAACCGCTGTGGACCCTCGTCGGTGGCGGCCAAGCGCAGGCATCGACCACCGCACGGCCGGAGGCGTCGGTGATGCCCAAAGGTGCCACGTGGATCCGCAACGCCGCCGCGTCGATCGATCCCGATGGCAGAACGGTCAGCTGCGCCGACGGAACGACCTACGAGTACGACGTGCTCGTGGTCTGTCCGGGGATCCAGCTGGACTGGGATCGAACCGAGGGACTGCAGGACACCCTGGGCAAGGATGGGGTGTCGTCGAACTACCGGTTCGACTTGGCGCCGCGAACGTGGGAATTCATCCGTGGCCTGCGTTCGGGCAGCGCGGTGTTCACGATGCCGTTAGGTCCGATCAAGTGTGCGGGCGCGCCGCAGAAGATCGCCTACTTGGCTGCCGACTATTGGCGATCACAGGGAGTGCTCAAGGACATCGATGTCCACCTGGTCGTACCGACACCACGGCTATTCGGTATCCCGGCGATCGCCGACAGCCTTGACGCGGTTGCCGCGGACTACGGCATCACGGTGCACACCAACGCCGAGGTGACCTCGATCGACTCGGCGGCGCACAAGGTCGCGGTGAGCGGCGTCGGTGAAGGTGGATCCAGCACCACGCTGTCCTACGACGTGCTCCATGCCGTTCCGCGGCAATCGGCTCCGGACTGGGTGAAGTCCAGCGCGCTGTCCACGGGTGAGGCGACGGGATATGTCGATATCGACAAGCACACCATGCAGCATGTGCGCTACCCCAACGTCTTCAGCCTCGGCGACGCCGGCTCGTCACCGAACTCCAAGACCGGTGCAGCGGTCCGCAAGCAAGCCCCGGTGGTTGTCGCCAACATCAAGGCGTTCCTGGCCGGCCGACCACTGGACGCCCGCTACGACGGGTACGCGTCCTGCCCGATCGTCACCTCCTCGCACGCCATGCTGCTAGCGGAGTTCGACTACGACTTCAACCTTGCGCCGTCATTGCCTGTGCTCGACCCGACCAAACCGCACCGTGGCTACTGGTACCTCAAGAAATACGGCCTACCGTTCATGTACTGGAACCTGATGCTCAAGGGGCGAGGCTAAGCAAGAGGGGCCGAAAGTCCCTAGCCCCATCGGTACTAAGAAACTGTCGCGGTCGTCCTCGCTGTGGGACGGTCGAATCTGTGAGCACAACACTGGTTGTCACGTTGATCGCCGCCTGGATCGTCGTGGGGTTGCTCTCCGGACTGTGGATGGCGCGCCACGGACACGATCCGTTGTGGACCCTGATCGCGGTGGTGCTGGGGCCGCTGTTTGTGCCGATTGCAATCGAACGGGTACAGCGCAGTCCAGGGATCGCGAAGTTGGGATCGCAGGGAGCTCCGCCGCTGCGCGCGGAAGGCAGCACGGAATTGCGCGTGCTTGTGGGTATCGACGGGTCGCAGGAGTCCGCACGCGGGCTTTCGACCACTGTGCGGCTCGTCGGTCCCCGCTGCGGGCTGCTGGTCTTGGCCGAGGTTGTGCACTTCGAGGCAGCCGAATCGGCTGACACAGGCACAACAGCCTCCAGCGCCGACATCGAGGCCGCCGAGCGGCGCTTGTCCGACTTGGCGCGCGGTGTTGAGATCGCGGGCGAAGTTCATACGGATGTGCTTGCCGGGGCGCCTGGTCCAGCGCTACGCCGGTTCGCCGAGCAGCAGGACATGGACCTGCTGGTCGTCGGCCGGCGGGGCCGGGGTTTATCCACTCGGCTACTCGGCAGCGTGTCGGCCGACGTCATTGAGCATTCCTCGGTGCCGGTGCTGGTCATCGAACCCGACCGCGCCGCACACCATCGGACGCGACGTCACGGAGCAGACACCCGATCCGCGTCGGACAGTGACCCCGGGAACACCTGATGGCTTCGCCGGCGTCCCTCGCTGCCAACGTGCACCATGGGATTCCCGGTCACGAGATTGTTCTGCTGCTGGAAACCGATCCGCACCGCGGCCTCAGCGCCGACGAGGCCAAGCAGCGTTCCCAACGGTTTGGTCCCAATATCCTCCCCGCACAGCGCGCAGAGGGCCTCTGGGTGCGAATCCTGCGCCAGTTCCACCACCCCCTCATCTATGTCCTGCTGGTTGCGGGCGTGGTCACGGCGGCCCTTCAGGAATACGTGGACTCTGCGGTGATCTTCGCCGTGGTCATCATCAACGCCGCAGTCGGATTCATCCAGGAATCCAGGGCCGAAACGGCGTTGCAAAGCCTGCGTGCGATGGTGCATACCGACGCCAGGGTGATCCGTGACGGCCGTGAACGTGTCGTCGCATCCGAAGAACTGGTGCCAGGGGATCTGGTACTGATCGAAGCCGGCGACAAGGTGCCGGCCGATGTCCGACTGCTGCGACAGACCGAACTGCGTGTCGACGAGTCGGCTCTGACCGGCGAATCGGTGTCCGTGGCGAAGGGCGAAGTCGTGCTCCCCGACGCGACTCCCGTTGCGGATCGACGCAACATGGCCCACTCGGGCACCCTGGTGACCGCGGGCTCGGGTGCCGGCATTGTGGTGGCCACCGGTGCGGAAACCGAGATCGGGGAGATTCACCGGCTCGTGGGTGCTGCGACAACGCTGGCGACACCGCTGACCGAGAAGCTCGCCCGCTTCAGCAGGGTGCTCACCGTCGCGATATTGGCACTCGCCGCCATGACGTTCGCCGTCGGCATACTGCGCAGACAAGATGCCGTGGACACCTTCACCGCTGCCGTTGCGCTCGCCGTGGGCGCCATCCCCGAAGGCCTTCCCGCTGCGGTGACGATCACGCTGGCCATCGGGGTGTCGCGGATGGCCAAACGCAGAGCTGTCGTTCGTCGGCTACCCGCCGTGGAGACACTCGGCAGCACCACGGTGATCTGTGCCGATAAGACCGGCACGCTTACCGAGAACCAGATGACCGTCCGGGAGATCTGGACCCCCGGCGGATCGGTGCGGGCGAGCGGGTCGGGATACACGCCGGACGGTGCGCTGCTGACCGAAGACGGGAAGCCCGCATCCGTCGCCGATAACGCCGCACTGCGCTGGTCACTGTTAGCCGGTGTGGCATGCAACGACGCCACGCTGACCCATGAGGATCAGCACTGGGACATTGTCGGCGACCCCACCGAAGCGGCCATGCTCGTCGTCGGCGCCAAGGCCGGCTTCACGGCAGAAGAATTCGGCGAGAAGCTGGTTCGTGTCGACGCGATACCGTTCAGTTCAGAACGCCAGTACATGGCCACCTTGCACAGGTCCGGCCATGAGGGCGATAACCATGTCGTGCTCGTCAAGGGTGCGGTGGAGCGGATGCTCGCATTGTGCAGGACCCAAATGCGTCGCGACGGCTCCCTCGAACCCATCGATTCTCCGGCAGTGTTGCAGGCGGTCGAACGACTTGCCGCCGAGGGGTTGCGCGTGCTGGCCACCGGTATCCAAAGGTCTGCGGATTCAGCCGTTTTCACCGAGGATTCGTTGCCCGGCGCGGTGACGCTGACCGGTCTGCAGGCCATGCTCGATCCACCCCGCGCGGCCGCCACACCGGCGGTGACTGCCTGCCGCACCGCGGGAATCTCAGTGAAGATGATCACCGGCGACCACGCTCGTACGGCCGGTGCGATCGCCGGGGCTGTCGGGGTGCTCAACCGTGATCTGCCCGTGAACCGAGCGGTCCTGACCGGAGCAGATCTAGCAGATCTGCGGCCCGAGGAGTTGCCGGATGCTGTCGAGCGAGCCAGTGTGTTTGCCAGGGTGTCTCCGGAACAGAAGCTGCGCTTGGTGAAGGCTTTGCAGGACAGGGGGCATGTCGTTGCGATGACCGGAGACGGCGTCAACGACGCGCCTGCATTGCGGCAGGCCAACATCGGGGTCGCGATGGGTCGAGGCGGCACCGAGGTCGCCAAGGACGCGTCCGACATAGTGCTGACCGACGACGACTTCGCGACCATCGAAGCCGCCGTAGAGGAAGGCCGCGGCGTCTTCGACAATCTGACGAAGTTCATCACGTGGACGCTGCCCACCAACATCGGCGAGGGTCTGGTGATTTTGGTGGCGATCGCCCTCGGGTCGGCACTTCCGATCCTGCCAACCCAGATTCTGTGGATCAACATGACCACCGCCGTCGCGCTGGGACTCATGCTGGCATTCGAGCCCAAAGAAGCTGGTTTGATGTCCCGTCCGCCGCGTGATCCGGCCGAGCCCCTGCTCACCCGTGCCCTGGTCGGCCGAATTCTGTTGGTCTCAGGTCTTCTGGTCCTCGGGGCGTGGTGGCTCTTCGAATGGGAACTGGCGCACGGAGCCACGCTGCCCGAGGCCCGAACCGCAGCGGTGAACCTGTTCGTCGTGGTGGAGACGTTCTACTTGTTCAGTTGCCGCTCACTTACTCAGTCTGCCTGGCGCATAGGTCTTTTCACCAATCGCTGGCTCATCGTCGGGGTGACCACGCAAGCTGTTGCGCAGCTTGTGCTCACTTACGCGCCTGCGCTGAACACGATGTTCCAGACGGCGCCCCTGGCAGCCGATGGCTGGCTGCGTATCTTCGGGATCGCCATCCTTGTCAGCGCGGTGGTGGCGGCGGAGAAGTGGCTGCGGGCGCGTCGATGACCGGCTACTGGCCGCAGGTCGCCCTGGTGGTTTCGCTGATCGTGATCAACGGTCTGCTAGCTGGAAGCGAAGCCGCATACATCTCGTTGCGGGAGGGACAGCTACGCGAGTTCGAACGCCGCGCAAGAGGCCGCGAGCGCATCGTGGTTCGCCTAGCGCGAGAACCGAACCGGTT
>CAZCHU010000087.1:0-14514 GCA_964498215.1 uncultured Mycobacterium sp.
GGGCAACTGTTCAGCCACGAAATCCTGACGTTCCTTCGCGATCTGGACACCCAGGAGATTCACGGCTACCAGCCCGACTGGGGCTATCGGGTGTATTCCGACAAGGCGATCGAGATGTGTACCTAGCCTGGCGTACCGCGGGCTAGCGTATGGGCCGTTGAGGTCCCTGCCGGCGCGGTCGCACGCGTCTCATTCACCGATGTCCTCGGCCCAGAGTTCCGGGTTAGCGACCATGAACTCGCCCATCATCGACACGCATCGCTGGTCGTCAAGAACGGTGATCGACACGCCGTTCTCGGCCAGCCAGTCCTGCCCACCGCTGAATGTCCTGCTCTCGCCGATCACCACGGCACCGATGTTGAACTGCCGCACCAGCCCGCAGCAATACCAGCAGGGCGACAGCGTGGTCACCATGATCGTGGAGCGGTAGCCACGCTGACGTCCAGCGTTGCGGAACGCGTCGGTCTCGGCGTGAAGGGAAGGGTCACCGAGTTGCACTCGACGGTTGCGCCCGCTGCCCAGCAGCGATCCCGCGCTCGAGAACAGCGCCGCCCCGATCGGGATGCCGCCCTCCGATAACCCTTTGCGCGCCTCCCCTACCGCGACGTCGAGCATCTCCAGATGCGATTTCCCGATCACGGCGTCAGTCGAAGCTGGGCGGTTCCGTGCGGGTGCGCTTCAACTCCCAGAAGTGCGGGTAGGAGGCGAAAGTCACCGACGCGTCCCAGAGTTTGCCTGCTTCCTCGCCGCGCGGGATCTGGGAGAGCACCGGCCCGAAGAATGCCACCCCGTTGACGTGGATCGTCGGGGTGCCGACATCCTCGCCGACTGCGGCCATGCCGGCGTGGTGGCTCTCCCGCAACGCTTCGTCGTATGACTCCGCGGTCGCCGCCTCGGCCAGCTCTGCGGGCAACCCCACCTCAGCAAGGGATTCCTTGACAACGGCCTCCAGGTCTTTGTTGTCCTGGTTGTGGACCCGGGTGCCCATCGCCGTGTACAGCGGCCCAAGAACTTCGGGACCCTTGAGCTGCTCGGCAGCAATCGCCACCCGGACCGGGCCCCACGCCTTCTTCATCATCTCCCGGTACCCGTCGGACAGGTCTCTGCCCTCATTGAGAACGGCCAGGCTCATCACGTGGAAGTTGACCTCGATGTCGCGGACCTTTTCCACCTCCAGAATCCAGCGCGATGTAATCCAACACCACGGGCACAGCGGATCGAACCAGAAATCGGCGCGAGACTTCTCGGACATGGGTCTTCTCCTCAAGGTTCGAAACGTGACGGGTGTCCGCTCGGCACAACCGATGGAGCCTGTGGTGTCTTCCCGCCTAGCGGCTAATGTTGACCGACGTGGCCCTTCCTAATCTGACCCGCGACCAGGCAGCCGAGCGCGCCGCACTCGTCACGGTGGACAGCTATCACATCGCATTGAACCTGACCGACGATAACGGCAAGCCTGGCGAACGCACGTTCAGCTCGCTGACGACGGTGGAATTCGACGCGCTCGCCGGCGCCGACACCTACATCGACCTCGCTGCCGAAACGGTCCGCAGCGCCACCCTCAACGGTGTCGCTATCGATGTATCGGACTACGACGAGTCCACCGGCATTCCGCTGAAGGGGGTGGCTGAGCACAACGTCCTGGTTGTCGACGCGCAGTGCCGCTACTCGAACACCGGTGAGGGGCTGCACCGTTTCGTCGACCCGGTGGACGACGAGGTCTACCTGTATTCCCAGTTCGAAACCGCCGACGCCAAACGCATGTTCGCCTGTTTCGACCAGCCGGACCTCAAGGCTGCCTTCGACATCACCGTCACCGCTCCCGCACATTGGGAGGTGATCTCCAACGGCGCAAGCCGGGACATCGAGCAGATCGGTGACACCAAACGGCACACCTTCAAGGCCACCCCCCGGATGAGCACCTACCTGGTCGCCCTGATCGCCGGACCCTACGCGCGCTGGGATGACGTGTACTCCGATGACCACAGCGATATTCCGCTAGGAATCTTCTGCCGTAAGTCGCTGGCCGAATACATGGACGACGAGCGATTGTTCACTGAAACCAAGCAGGGCTTCGCTTTCTACCACAACAACTTCGGCACGCCGTACGCGTTCGGCAAGTACGACCAGTTGTTCGTGCCGGAGTTCAACGCGGGCGCAATGGAAAACGCCGGCGCAGTGACCTTCCTGGAAGACTACGTCTTCCGGTCGAAGGTCACCCGGGCGTCGTATGAGCGCCGCGCCGAGACGGTGCTCCATGAGATGGCGCACATGTGGTTCGGCGACCTGGTCACCATGCAGTGGTGGGACGATCTGTGGCTCAACGAGTCCTTCGCGACGTTCGCCTCGGTGCTGTGCCAGGCCGAGGCCACCGAGTACACGCAGGCGTGGACGACATTCGCCAACGTTGAGAAGTCGTGGGCGTACCGACAGGATCAGCTGCCGTCAACCCACCCGGTTGCCGCCGACATCCCGGACTTGCACGCCGTCGAGGTGAATTTCGACGGCATCACCTACGCCAAGGGCGCCAGCGTGCTCAAGCAGCTGGTGGCCTATGTCGGTCTGGAAGCATTCCTCGCCGGGCTGCGGGACTACTTCCGGGACCACGCGTTCGGGAATGCGACGTTCGGTGATCTGCTTGGCGCGTTAGAGAAAGCATCCGGCCGCGACCTGTCCGGGTGGGGCCGCCAGTGGCTCAGGACCACCGGGCTGAACACGTTGCGGCCGGTCTTCGACGTCGACGCCGACGGCAGGTTCACCCGGTTCGCGATCGATCAGGGCGGCGCCAAGCCCGGCGCCGGGGAAACTCGGGTGCACCGGCTGGCGGTGGGCGTGTACGACCAGGACAGCTCCGGGAAGTTGGTACGGGTCCACCGCGAAGAGCTCGACGTTGACGGACCGGTGACTGAGGTGCCTGCTTTGCAGGGGATTCCGCGGGGAAAACTGATACTGGTCAACGACGACGACCTGACATATTGCTCCCTACGCCTGGATCCTGACTCGCTCCAGACCGTGCTCACGCGTATCGCTGACATCGCCGACCCCCTCCCCCGCACTCTGGCGTGGTCCGCCGCATGGGAGATGACACGCGACGCTGAACTGCGCGCCCGCGATTTCGTAGCGCTAGTGATGAGTGGTCTGCACGCCGAGACCGAGGTGGGCGTGGCTCAGCGCCTTGTCCTGCAGGCACAGACCGCACTGGGCTCTTACGCCGAACCCGGATGGGCGGCCGCAAGCGGCTGGCCGGCTTTCGGGGATGCCCTCCTGGATCTGGCGCGGGAGTCTGACCCGGGTTCAGACCATCAATTGGCGTTCGTGAATGCGCTGTGCACATCGGTGCTGGCACCCAACCACGTCGCCGTGCTGTCGACACTGCTGGACAACGAACCTGCGGCGGTCAACATGGCGGGGCTGGTCATCGATACCGACCTGCGCTGGCGCATTGTGACTGCGCTGGCCGCCAGCGGAAACCTGGATGCTGATGGGATGCAGACCCCATTCATCGACGCCGAGGCGAACAACGATCCTACGGCTGCGGGACGGCGCCAGGCCGCGGCAGCGGCGGCCGCGCGGCCGCAGGCATCGGTCAAGGAGTCGGCGTGGCAACAAGTCGTCGAAGACGACACGCTGGCAAATATCACCGCGCGGTCGATCATCGGTGGGTTTGTCCGGCCCGGGCAGGGCACGCTGCTCGCCCCGTTCCGGGATCGGTACTTCGACGCCATACGAGGGGTGTGGGATCGGCGATCGAGTGAGGTCGCGCAGACCGTGATCGTCGGGCTGTACCCATCGTGGGACATCAGCCAGGGCGCGCTGGACGCCTCCGACAAGTTCCTCTCCGACCCCGACCTGCCTCCAGCACTGCGCAGGCTGGTGTTGGAGGGACGCGCGGGTGTCGAACGGTCACTGCGAGCCCGGGAATTCGACGCCGGCTAGCGAGGCGAGACGCCAGCCGCGAGCACCCGCACACCGCTGATCAGTCCGTCGATCAAGTTGCCTTCTTTGAAGGATGCGGCAGCAGCCGAAACTCCCAGTGGGGCGGATTCCTCGATGCCGCGGCCACTGACCTGAGATCCGTAGACCACCTCGATGGCCTTCTGATCGGGCGAAACGGCCAGCAGTACCGCGTTGTCGGGGGTCGGAACCCTTGCCAGCAGCTCCCGCGCCGTAGCCGCGGTGTCCGCGCCGAGGTCCCCGATGTAGACAGCGAAGCGGGAGCGCGCGGCGCGGGAACCGTACTTCAGCGCGTTGTCCAGAACCACGAGGTCAATGTTCGGGAAGGGGTAGTGCACGGACAGTTCGCCCGGCTCGGTGACCTCTGAAATACGGCCGCTGGAGGTGACCACACAGCCACGGGGCAGCTCAGCCAGCCCGCTCGCACTCGACCCGACGGTCGCCATCTCACCACTTGCCACTTGCGCCACCTCCCACAGTCAGCTCCGAACCGTGTCCGCCGTGACCGTGTTCGGCGGGTTCCGGGGAAGCCCACAGAATCGGGTCGTGCGTCCACTTTGTCGACATGTCATACGTCTCGGGGTGCGACCCCTTCTTGGTGAAGATGAACAAGGAAAGAATCAGCACCAACGCCAGCGGTACGAGCAAGAAGCTGGCGTGGATCAACGCGGTCGAGTTCACTCCGAAACCGTAACCCACGAGCCGGTCACGCCGCGCCCTCACCCAGATATCTGGCCCAGGCCGGGTCGATTTCCTTGATGCTGGAGAGCAGCCGCCAGTGCTGCCCTTTCGGCGGCAACGGGGTTGTGCGCAGCGACCAGCCCAGTTCAGCCAACAACCGGTCGGCCTTGCGGTGGTTGCACCCCGAACACGCGGCAACGCAGTTCTCCCAGGAGTGCGCGCCGCCACGGCTCCGGGGAATGACGTGATCGACGGTGTCCGCCTTAGACCCGCAGTACGCACACCGGAACTGGTCACGGTGCATCAGCGCTGCCCGCGTCATCGGAATCCGCGCACGGTAAGGAACCCGGACGAACGTCCGCAGCCGAATGACCGACGGGACGACGAGGGTCCGGCTTGCCGAGTGGACCACCGGCCCCATCGGGTCATCGTGCACCACATCGACCTTGCCGCACATCAACATGATCACCGCACGACGGATCGGTAACGCCGTGAGCGGCTCGTAGGTCGCATTGAGCAGAAGCACTCGCCTGCGACCCCAGATCGATGGCTCCTGCAGCGGGTCGACACCCTGGCCAACGCTGTGCAGCGCACGCGACGCGGTACTCGGCGTTGACCCGGATGAGCCTGCCGCGGGCCGGTGGTGCCGGTGGCCGCGACTATTCTTGCGCTGCGCCATACATCCTCCGTCCGATAGTTCACCATGGATGCCCGGCGATCGCACGGCAATTCCGAACATGTTCGCTGGTCAGTCGATCGAACTTCACCTAGCGGGCCGTCGCGCGAGACGCCCGAGGGCGATAGCTCACAATGGGAACTGATGGACGCGGAAAATAAGTCAGTCGACAAGCAGCAGTCGTTCTATGAGGCCGTCGGTGGTCACGCAACGTTCCGCACGATCGTGGCGCGGTTCTACGCATTGGTGCGCGAAGACGAAATTCTGCGTCCGCTGTACCCCGAGGACGACTTCGAGGGTGCCGAGGACCGGCTGCGGATGTTTCTCGAGCAATACTGGGGTGGTCCGCGGACATACTCCGACCAACGTGGTCACCCCCGGTTACGGATGCGCCACGCGCCTTTTCGGATCGGCTATCTTGAGCGGGACGCGTGGCTGCGGTGCATGCATGGTGCGCTGGCCGAGATCGACTCCGCGACACTCGACGACGCCCACCGCCAGGAGTTGATCGCCTATCTGGAGATGGCGGCCGACTCGATGGTGAACGCACCGTTCTAAGACACCGTCAACGCAGCACTTCGGCCGGCCTCCCGCGGCGCTGGTAGACGGTGCCGAACCGGGCGTCGATGCGCAGCCAGGCCGGCATCATCCGTACCCGAACCACCTCCTCGACGCTGACCGAGCCCGGCCGGAAGTCGTTTACGGCCTGCGTTTCCCCCAGGAAACCCATTGCGGCCAAGGCAAACACGCACCGCATCGGAATGCCGACGCTATCGCCGTCCGCCACGACGGCGACCACCTCCTGATCCAGCAGCGACGCCGGCGGTCCGTGCGCGCCGGCATGCTCCCTGGCCAGACTTACTCCCCGGCTAGCGAGATCCAGCACCACCCGCGCTGGAACATCGTCGAGGTGGACGAACCCGGCGTCAGGGGGCAACACGCCCCGCCAGGCCGAGTCCATGCCGAAACCAGGGTCGACATACCCGTCGCGATCCATCGTCGCCAGCCCCGACAGCAGTGCGTCGGCACCCGCGCACAAATCCACCGGCCGCACGCGACCACGGACAACCCTGCTGGCCACCACATCGAAACCCGTTGCGACCCAGGCGACGATCATGGCATCCGAACGTTCACGCAACCTGATGACCGCCGCCGCATCCAACCTCTTCGCCCGCTCACTGAAAACCCTCAGGTCTTCGCTGTGGGCGGGGTCATCGAGCCAAACACCGCGATCGGCGGTCGTCATCGAGTCCATCGTCGGAGAAAATCTCGTTGCCGATCCGAAAGCCGTTGCAGGCGTTGCTCCTCGATATGGACGGCCGCCAGTTGCGTCTCGGCGATCACCGCGGGCCTGGAATCCGGTGCCGCCCCGACAGAACGCACCTCGTATCCCACGGTGAAGTCCACCGTCCTGACTCTCTTGGACCACATCGTGACCTGCAGAGGCGAATCAACCAACCTCACCTGCTTCTTGTAGGCAATGTTCACCTCGGCGATCAGCAACCCGATCGTCGTAATCTCATCACCGAAAGGCTCACGCAGGAAGGGGATCCGGGCCTCTTCAAGAATCGTGACCATCGTCGCGTGATTGATGTGCTGGTACATGTCGATATCCGACCAGCGCACGTGGACGGGCGCTGTGAACCCTGGCAACGTGCTCACCCGGTTGTTCCGGTTCCACTGGTCCTTGTCATGCTGCGAATCTGGCGGGCAGCTACCGACAACGTCGCCAGGTCGTGCTGACCACCCTCATAGAGTTCGGTCAATGTGCGGCGGGCTCGGCCGACACGGGAGCTATTGGTCATCTCCCACTCGGCGATCTTCTCTTCGCCGGTCTCCTCGGGCTCGCCCAGCGCTAGCACGTCGAAGCACAGGGCCCGCAATGTCCCGTAGATGTCGTCCCGAATCGCCAGACGGGCCAACGCGTGCCAGCGGTCATCTCGCGACAGCCGGGATACGGCGCGGAGCAACCCGTCAGTGCTGAGATGGTCCATCAGTGCGAAGTAGGTGTCGGCGACCTCCGCTGGATCGCGTTCGGCGATGTCGGCGACATCGATCACATCCAACAGGCTGAACTGGTACAGAACGGTCGCGAGCAGGTAGGCCACATCCTCGCGCACTCCCTGCGAACTGAGCTCACCTGCCTCGTTGGCGACAATCGCCGCATCGTCGCCGCGTAGCCATTCCGACATCCGGGGGGTCAGTGCGGCCACCTTCTCGGCGAAACGGTTGATCTCAGCCCCCACCGCCAGCGGCTGTGGTCGATAGTTCAGCAACCAACGGCCCGCGCGGTCGATGAGCCGTCGCAGATCGAGGGTCATTCGGTCGGTCACCTCCACCGATACCCCGGAAGCGCCCGCCTCGCGAATCGCGCGCAGCACCCGTCCGAATCCGAAGATCGCATCCGCTGCGGCGAAGCTGCGTACCGCGTCGACCGGCGCCACCCCGACGTCTTCGGTGACGCGATAGGCATAGGAGATTCCCGCGGTGTCCACCAGGTCGTTGACCACCATGGTGGCGACGATCTCCCGACGCAGTTGGTGCGAACGGATTTCGCTAGGGAACTGCTCGCGCAGCGTGGAGGGGAAGTAGGACGGCAACTGGGCGGCGAACACCTCATAGTCGGGCAGATCACTGGCGAGCAGATCGGCCTTGAGTGCCAGCTTGGTGTGGGCCATCAGGGTCGCCAGTTCCGGAGAGGTCAGACCGATACCGGCCTCGCTTCGACGGAGAATCTCCTTCTCCGAGGGCAACGCCTCCAGCTCGCGGTTGAGCCCGCGGTGATCAACGAAATCCTTGATCATCCGAGCATGCACCGACAGCAGGCTGGCGGCATTGGCGCGGCTGGTGCCCATCAGGTCGTTCTGACTCACGTTGTCGGCGAGTACCAGTCGGCCCACCTCATCAGTCATTGACAGCAGCAGTTCGGAGCGCTGGCTGGGGTCCACCTTGCCTGCGGTGACGAGGGAGTCGATCAGGATCTTGATGTTGACCTCGTGATCGGAGCAATCCACGCCGGCGGAGTTGTCCATCGCGTCGGTATTGACGCGGCCGCCCACGAGTTCGAACTCGATGCGCCCGAGGGAAGTGACGCCCAGGTTGCCCCCCTCGCCGATGACCTTGGCGCGCACCTGATTTCCGTTCACGCGTATCGCGTCGTTGGCTCGGTCTCCAACGTCGACGTCCGACTCGGACTCCGCCTTGACGTAGGTACCGATACCGCCATTGAACAGCAGGTCGGCCGGCGCTTTCAGGATCGCTTTCATCAGTGCTGGCGGGGTTATCTGCGAGACTTCCTCCTCGATGCCCAGCGCGGCACGAGCCTCGGGGCTGATCGGGATCGATTTGTGCTCGCGGCTGTAGACCCCGCCTCCGGCGGAGATCAATGAGCGGTCGTAGTCCTCCCAGCTGGACCGCGGCAGTTCGAACAACCGCTTGCGCTCTCTCCACGACGTCGCGGCGTCGGGGTTCGGATCGATAAAAATGTGTCGGTGGTCGAACGCTGCGAGCAGTCGGATGTGTTCCGACAGCAACATTCCGTTGCCGAATACGTCACCGCTCATGTCACCGACGCCGACGACGGTGAAGTCCTCGGACTGGGTGTCAACACCCATCTCCTGAAAGTGTCGCTTGACCGACTCCCAGGCACCTTTGGCGGTGATGCCCATCGCCTTGTGGTCGTATCCAACGGACCCGCCGGAGGCAAAAGCATCGCCCAGCCAAAAACCGTAGGACTTGGCGACATCGTTGGCGATATCGGAGAAGGTCGCAGTTCCCTTATCCGCCGCCACGACCAGGTAGGCGTCGTCGCCATCACGCCGGATGACTCCCGCGGGCGTGACGACGGCGCCGCTGGCCTTGTCCACGTTGTCGGTGATGTCAAGCAGGCCGGCGATAAAGAGCCGATAGCAGGCCACGCCCTCCTCCCGCGTCGCCTCGCGGTCGACAGCGGGGTCACCGGTCGGGGTCGGCGGCTTCTTGACCACGAATCCGCCCTTGGCGCCAACCGGAACGATGACGGCGTTCTTGACCGCCTGCGCCTTGACCAAGCCGAGGATTTCGGTACGAAAGTCCTCACGCCGATCCGACCAGCGGAGACCGCCACGGGCGACGAAACCGAACCGCAAGTGCACGCCCTCGACCCGCGGGGAGTAGACGAAGATCTCGAATTCCGGCCGGGGCAACGGGAGTTCGTCGATCAACCCCGGGTTCAATTTGAAGGACAACACATTTCGAGCACGAGCGGAATCGTCGCTGACAACGAAATAGTTGGTACGCAACGTGGCTTGGATCATGGACGCAAACGCCCGCAGTACGCGATCGGTGTCCAGACTGACCAACGCATCGATATCGGCCGACACAGCAGCCGCTGCCGACTGCGCATCCCGGTTGGGAGCGCCCCGCATGTTTTCTGCGGGGAAGAACAGCGCTTCGAATAGTTCGATCAACGAGCGGGCGGTGCCGGGATTGTCGTTGAGCACGTTCGCGATGTGAGACTGGCTGTAGGGGAATCCGGCCTGCCGCAAGTACTTCGAGTAGGCCCGTATGACCGCCACCTGCGACCAGGTCAGCCCGGCCCGTAAGACGAGTTCATTGAGGCGGTCGACTTCGGCGTGACCGTGCCAGATCGCGGTAACGGTGTCGGCGAAGCGTTGCGCGACTTCCGCACGCTCCGGACCGGCCGCCGCCTGCGGAATGCCGCGGTGCGGCGAGACCTTGAACTGGTAGATCCACACCGTCAGCCCGTCGGGGCGAACAACTTTGAATGGCCGCTCTTCGAGCACCACAACACCCATGGACTGCAGCATCGGAAGCAGCTGGCTCAGCGACGCCGACCGGCCACCCAGATACCAGAAGAGATGCCAGATACCGTCCTCGGCCTTATCGTCGCTGTCGGCCAGTACCAGCTTGACTGAATCGTCCCGCAGTTCTTCGACGATCGCAATGTCGTCGAGGGCGGCCTGAGGCCGGGTCGCCTGCTTGTAGATCTCGGGGAATGCGTTCGCGTAGTGCTCGGCGGTCGACTGGTCGATCGAACCGTCCTTGACTGCTCCGAGAAGCCGGTCGGCCCAGGTACGAGCAGCCTCGGTGAGTAGGTCCTGGATACGTGACTGATTGGACTCGGACACATCGACGCCACGAGGGTCGGCACCCTTGGGCAGCAGCACCGTGAAGTGCACCACAGCCCACGGTGATTCACTGACTCGGGCGGCGTAGTCGATGCTGACACCATGAAGCTCGCGGACCAGGATGTCCTGCATCGCCAGGCGCACGACAGTGGTGTAGCGGTCACGCGGCAGGTAGACCAGGCACGATACGAAGGGCGCCAGCGGGTCGGCCCGCATGAACAACAAGGCCCGGCGTCGTGACCCGAGCTCGACGACCGCCATTGCCATGTTGAGCATTTCCCTGGCGCTCAGTGCGAACAGTTCGGGCCGAGGAATGGTCTGGATGATGTCGAGCAGCAGCTGTCCGGGATGGCTCGGGTCATTGTGTGCCATTGCCAGCGCGTCATTGACCCGGCGCGCGACGAGCGGAATCTCGAGCACGTTGGTGTTCGTCGCCGCAACGGTGAACAGGCCGACAAACCGGTGCTCCACCGCCTCTGATTCGGCGGAGGCCTCGGCTTCCTCCCGGACCGCGATGATCTGCGGGTAGGCACCGTAACGCAGGAAGCTGGGAAATGTGGCCTGCGCCAGGGCCAACAGTTCGGTCTCGTCGGTCAGCTGCGGCACGTCGTCCCCGCGTTGCCGGAGCACTCCGAGTCGGCTGGGTGCGGCTATCGTCACTTCACCGTTGCGGACCGAGCAACGCTGGTAGCCCAATAAGACGAAATGTCCGTCGGCCAGCCACCGCAACAAGGCCGCGACGTCCTTGCGGTCCCGGCTGAGAAAGCGCTTCCCGGCGTCGCGCCCGTGGTCACTGTCGAGTTCGGCGGCCAGGCTGCGCAACACTGCGGCCATGGCGGCAGAATCCACGGCGACCTGACGGGCGTCGGCAAGAACCCGGGGCAACAGTGTCTCGGCCTCCGCGAGGGCGCGTGGATCCACCGAGCCCGACAACTGCACATGCACCCAGGTCTCGTCGATGCCGTCGCCGGAGGTCGCTTCCGAAGGCCGAGCGATTTCCAGCAACTCCCCGGCTGGCCCGCGCCGTACCCGGAATACCGGGTTCATGATCGCGGTGTAGGCAACCCCGATGCGGTGTAGGAGCACGGTGACCGAATCCATCAGCATCGTCGCGTTGTCGGTGACGATCTGCAACGCCGGACCGAAACCGCCGGGCTCGTCGGAGGCGTAGACCGCGACGCCGGTGGAACCGGGAGACCGCTGGCGACCTAATTGATACTGCGCCGCAACCAACGCCGGAAGCGCCAAGCTGCCGTTGTCGAGGCTCTCCATCGGGCCGGTGACGGCTGCCTCTGTGCCAGTCGCTCCGCCATGCGGTCCCCGATAAGTCTCCAGATAGGCGGGAACAAGCCGGTCGATGACCTCTGCGGTCACGTCGCTATTGGCTTGACCACCGACAACACCCGGATTCAACGACATTCGCCGCTCCTGCCTCACACTGCGAACCGGCCCCCGTTGGCTGTCACCG
Organism: uncultured Mycobacterium sp.; assembly: GCA_964498215.1. Taxonomy (GTDB): domain Bacteria; phylum Actinomycetota; class Actinomycetes; order Mycobacteriales; family Mycobacteriaceae; genus Mycobacterium. The sequence continues at coordinate 11,909 of CAZCHU010000087.1, forward strand.
GTACCGGGAAGGCACCGATGGCGTGGTCCGCACGACGAGACTATCCTCGTGTGAGCTTTCGGTGGGTGACTCGGTGCGGACGGGCTGCTTCGGCGCCGAGACGTTCCACCTTGTTTTCCTCGTAGCCGCCGAAGTTACCCTCGAACCAGAACCACCTCGCGTCGTTGTCATCATCGCCTTCCCAAGCCAAAATATGGGTGCACGTGCGATCGAGAAACCATCGGTCGTGGGAGATAACCACCGCGCATCCAGGGAAGTGTTCCAGGGCATTTTCCAGCGAGCTCAGCGTTTCAACGTCCAGGTCGTTGGTTGGCTCGTCGAGAAGGATCAGGTTCCCGCCCTCTTTCAGCGTGAGCGCCAGATTCAGCCGATTACGCTCGCCGCCGGACAACACGCCAGCCGGTTTCTGCTGGTCGGGCCCCTTGAATCCGAAGGCCGACACGTACGCCCGGGACGGAACCTCGTTCTGGCCGACCTCGATGTGGTCCAGCCCGTCGGAGACCACCTGCCAGACCGTTTTTTTGGGGTCGATGCCGGCCCGGCTCTGATCGACGTAGCTCAACTTGACCGTCTCACCAACCTTGACGGAGCCGCTGTCGGGCTGTTCGAGACCCACGATCGTCTTGAACAATGTGGTCTTGCCGACGCCGTTGGGGCCGATGACCCCGACGATGCCATTTCGCGGCAGGCTGAACGACAGGTCCTTGATCAGCTGCCGGCCCTCGAAACCCTTGTCGAGGTGCTCCACCTCGACAACGACGTTGCCCAACCGGGGCCCGGTCGGGATCTGAATCTCTTCGAAATCGATCTTGCGCGTCTTCTCCGCTTCTGCCGCCATCTCCTCATACCGCCCCAGGCGCGCCTTGTTCTTCGCTTGCCGGGCTTTGGCGCCCGACCGGACCCATGCGAGTTCCTCTTGCAAGCGCTTCTGCAGTTTTGCGTCCTTGCGGCCCTGGACCGCGACACGCTCGGCCTTCTTCTCCAGGTAGGTCGAGTAGTTGCCCTCGTAGGGATACGCACGGCCGCGGTCGAGCTCAAGGATCCACTCGGCGACGTTGTCCAGAAAGTATCGGTCGTGGGTAACCGCCAGGATGGCGCCCTTGTACTCGGCAAGATGCTGTTCAAGCCACAGCACGCTCTCAGCGTCGAGGTGGTTGGTCGGCTCATCGAGCAACAGGAGGTCAGGCTTGGACAGCAACAGCTTGCACAGCGCTACGCGGCGTCGCTCACCACCGGACAGGTGGGTCACCGGTTCTTCGGGCGGCGGGCAGCGCAACGCATCCATGGCCTGTTCAAGCTGCGAGTCGATGTCCCATGCGTCGGCGGCGTCCAGCTCTTCCTGGAGCTTGCCCATCTCTTCCATCAGCTCGTCGGTGTAGTCGGTCGCCATCAGCTCGGCAACCTCGTTGTACCGGTTGAGCTTGCCCTTGATGGCCACGCCGTCCTCGACGTTCTCCCGAACCGTCTTGGTCTCGTCTAGCTGCGGCTCCTGCTGCAGGATGCCCACACTTGCGCCGGGCGCCAGGAACGCGTCACCGTTGTTGGGCTGGTCCAGACCGGCCATGATCCGCAAGACGCTCGACTTGCCAGCTCCGTTTGGGCCAACGACGCCGATCTTCGCACCCGGGAGGAAGTTCAGGGTGACGTCGTCAAGGATGACCTTGTCGCCGTGCGCCTTGCGGACCTTCCGCATCGTGTAGATGAATTCGGCCATGCCGTGGTGTCGCCTTTCTCGATCTTCGCGATCTCATGGATCTTGCGATGGTCGGGCCCCATCCTAGGCGTGGCCTCACCCCCGGTTTCCGGCGCTACGCGGTCAGCGGCAGGCCCTTCTCCTCGAGCGTAGATTCACCGTCAGCCTTCTCGGCTTTGGCACCGTTCTCAGTCTGGCCAACACCGACGCCGTGCTCGTCGGCCGACAGCGGTTCGGCCGGGGAAGTATCGGGATGCCTGCGCTTGTCGATGCGGACGATGCACCGGGCAAGGTCGGGCCCCACCGCGGTAGCCCGAATCTCCAGCGAGGAACGCCGTTTGCCGTCCCGATCCTCGTACTCACTGGTGTAGACGTTGCCGACGACGATCACCGCGTCACCCTTGCCAAGCCCAGCCCCCACACCGGTGACAAGACGGCCCCAGCAGTTCACCGTCGCGTACAGCGTGTTGCCCGATTCCCAGTTGCCCTCAGGGGTACGCCGGCGCGAGTTACTGGCGACGCGGAATTTGAAGAGCTCCTGATCACCAATCCAGCGGCGCTCGGGATTGGTGATGATGGTGCCTACGACGGTGATGGGTGTCTCGAACATGGGCTGTTCCTTTCTATTTCCTTGTCGCCGGCCCAGGCACTGCACCTGATTTGTCAGCGACACAGCTATTAACCGGCGTACCGCCGACATCCCACACCGAAAGACCACCTCGAAGGCGTGGGCTGTGGATTAGCTGCAAATTGGGGATAACCGACGGATCACGATCGCGTCATCTTTTTCCGAAGTTGCGGCGGACGCCCAGGTACCGGACAACGCACCGGGCACGGTGAAATCAGCTCTGCAGCGATCGTGTCGGTGATGCGTGGACAACGGACATCGGCGCGGCCAACCCACTAGAGGCGG
>CAZCHU010000088.1:0-13958 GCA_964498215.1 uncultured Mycobacterium sp.
ATGCGTGTACGGGGTTTTGGAGAGCTTGAAGCCGTCATCATGGACCGCGTCTGGAATCGCGACCCGACCAAGTCGGTGACCGTACGCGACATTTTCGACGAGCTCGCGGCTGAGCGCGACATCGCCTATACCACCGTGATGTCGACGATGGACAACTTGCACGGCAAGGGCTGGCTCGCGCGGGAGCGTGACGGCAAGGCCTATCGGTATTGGGCGACCCTTTCGCGAGAGGAACACAGCGCCCGGTTGATGCGCGATGCCCTTGAGGGCGGTGGACAGCCGGAGCTGGTGCTCAGCCATTTCATCAAACAGATGAGCGCCGAGGAGTCCGAAGGGCTGCGTGCCGCCTTGCGACGGTTTACCAAGAGCAAAAGGGGGAAGGCGAAGTGATCATCGCCGCCTGCTTACTGCTGTACTGCCTACTGGTCATCGTGGCCGGTCCTCCGCTGCTTTCTCGCGTGACTCAGGGTGGCCAGGCACCTCGGCTCGGGGTGGCCACCTGGATCACCGCGATTAGTTCCGTGCTCATCAGCATGGCCGCGGCCTTCGTGACGATGGGCGCCCAGATCGTCGCCCACTGGGGCCACCGCCAGTACCTACTCGCCTCGTGCGTTGCCCAGCTGCGGGTGATCGCGACCGGTCAGTTAGGACCGTTGCCGCAGATCACGCTACTTGGCTTGGGCTTTGCCACCGTAGGGGCTATCGGTGTTACCACGTTGCGGTTGGCGCAAACGTTTGCCGGTATGCGCCGAAGGTCACGTGATCACGCCGAGGCCGTGCACTTGGTGGGCCGCAGAGCGTGGGCGCCCGATGTGCGGGTTCTTGACGCCGACCAGCCCGCCGCCTACTGCGTGGCGGGTCGCCGGCCAGCGATCGTCGTCACCAGCGCTGCGATAGACGCTTTGGACGGACGACAGCTCGGCGCAGTGCTTGCACATGAGCGCGCGCATCTGGACGGGCATCATCCCCACCTCGTTGCCATCCTGCGAGGATTGGCCTCGGCGTTCCCCTATCTCGCCCTGATGACCGAAGGTACGAAACATGTTTCGCGCCTGCTGGAGATGTGTGCCGACGATGTCGCGGCCCGCCGCCACGGCCGAGAAGCGTTGGTGCATGGCCTGCTGGCCATGTCGGGCGCTGTTCCTGCCGACGCGCTCGGCGCCGCTGATGTAGCCGTTCTCGAACGCGCCCAACGCCTCACCGGGCCCGGCGCAGATCAGTTCCGCCGGCTGAGACACACCGCCGCACTGACCAGTGCGCTATTGGCCATTGCCGCCGGACCGTTGACCATTGCAGCGCTCGCCGCTTCCGGCGCTCTGCTGTGCGGCATGTAGCGAACCTTCGACCGGGGTACACCCGCCGACATCTCGTGGACCGGACACGCGCCACTCACCTTGACCCCAAGGCATATAAACTGTATACCTACGTACGTATCACATACGTAGGTATGACGCCCAAAGTCGGGGCGCACCGTCGCCGCTACCGTTGGCCATCGATTCGGCGATCACGATTCGCAGTGCGCCAGGCCCCACTGGGGCGCGTTGCGGGACTTAATGGAGAGGACATGCGTTGGACGAGATGCATGACATGCATGACATGTATGTCTCCGCGGCTCCCACCTGGGTGACGACGCTCGCCTGGGTTTACACCGGCTTAGGGGTGCTGTTCGCGTTGTGGATTCTGGCCGACACCTATCTTGGTGGATATCGCCAACGACTCCTTCCCATGGAGATCGTCTGGCCCATCACCGCCATCTGGGCAGGCCCGCTCGGGCTGTGGGCCTACCACCGGTGGGGCCGCCCGGCCACCCAGAAATGGCAGAACCACCACGGCAGCACACCGGAATTCGGACTCAACGAACGCGCCGCCGTCGAAACCATCCCCGGCGGGGCTGCCTCCTTCCTTGGTCACGCCATCGCGGTACCCATCGTGGGACTGACCGGCATCACCATCGCCGGCGAGCACGTGTGGCCCATGATCCTGCTCATTGCCGCGTTCGCGCTGCCGCTGCTGATCGCCTACGAGTACTACGCGTTGACCGTCGCCTCCCACGGTCGGTCCGCACCGGGCACACGACTGCGGGTAGCCGCCGTCATCTCGGCGCTGGCCATCCTCGCCTTCGACCTCGGCATGGGCGCCACCATGCTGATCGTGGCCTTCGTGCTCGGCTACTCACACTCCACCATGGCGTTCTGGCTGGTGATGTGGGGCGGGATCATGCTCGGCTTCATCACCGCCTACCCGATGGTCCGCTGGCTGCTCGCCCGCGGCACACCACAAGCAGCGCTCCAACCAGCGGAAACCGGATAGTGCACTTCGAAAGATCGCACGAATAGGGCAGCACCGCCGCGCGCTCCGATAAAGCCGCTATTCGCTCTCCCCGCGCTGTTCCGATTCGGCTGGGCAGCAGTCATCGTCGCGCACCCACGAGCAGTTGCTTGAAGCGGGAATGCATGACCATTGCCGCAGGTAAATGGCCATTGAATTGCGCAGCAGAGGGAGGAAACTGTAACGTGTTCTAATTAGACACACACTGTTGGGAGGCCCAAGGTGAGCCCTGATTCAGCCGCGGGAACCGCGAACATCCGCGAGATCGACACCGGCACTCTGCCTGATCGCTACGCCCGGGGCTGGCACTGCCTCGGCCCGGTCGGGGACTTCCTGGACGGCAAGCCCCATGGCGTCGAGATCTTCGGCACCAAACTCGTCATCTTTGCCGATTCCCAAGGCGACCTGAAGATCCTCGACGGCTACTGCCGGCACATGGGCGGTGACCTTTCCCAGGGCACGATCAAAGGCGACGAAGTCGCCTGCCCGTTCCACGACTGGCGATGGGGCGGCGACGGCAAGTGCAAGCTGGTCCCCTACGCCAAGCGCACCCCCCGACTTGCCCGCACCAGGGCGTGGCACACCGACGTCCGGGGCGGTCTGTTGTTCGTGTGGAACGACCACGAGGGCAACCCGCCCCAACCTGAGGTCCGCATCCCGGACATCCCAGAAGCCGCCAGTAGTGAGTGGACCGACTGGAAGTGGAACTCGATGCTCATCGAGGGGTCCAACTGCCGAGAGATCATCGACAACGTCACCGACATGGCGCATTTCTTTTACATCCACTTTGGCTTGCCGACGTACTTCAAGAACGTGTTCGAGGGGCACATCGCTTCGCAGTACCTCCACAACGTCGGCCGTCCTGACGTCAACGACATGGGTACCGCCTACGGCGAGTCGCATCTGGACTCAGAGGCCAGTTACTTCGGCCCGTCGTTCATGATCAACTGGCTACACAACACCTACGGCAACTTCAAGGCCGAGTCGATCCTGATCAATTGCCACTATCCGGTCAGCCAAGATGCATTCGTTCTACAGTGGGGGGTCGTCGTCGAGAAACCGAAAGGACTGGACGACAAGACCACCGAGAAGCTGGCCGATGCCCTCACTGACGGCGTCAGCAAGGGATTCCTGCAAGACGTCGAAATCTGGAAGCACAAGACCCGCATCGATAATCCGTTGCTGGTCGAGGAGGACGGCGCGGTGTATCAGATGCGGCGCTGGTACCAGCAGTTCTACGTCGACGTCGCCGACGTCACCGCGGACATGACCGATCGCTTCGAGATGGAGGTCGACACCACTGTGGCCAACCAGAAGTGGCACGTCGAGGTCGAGGAGAATCTCCAAGCCAGGGAAGCCGAGCAGGCGGAACAACCGACCGAGGTTTCCTAGACATGAGCTCGCACCACCAGCAGCCAGACGTCGACCGATTGGCGCGGTCGATGCTGCTGCTGCATGGTGGTCACGACGACGATCACCACCACGGAACGCACGACGAAGACGGCACCGGAGCCTGGCGCAAAGCACCGGATTTTGCCTCTGACCCGCAGCGCGCCGCCGCGGTGCGCGAGAGTACCCAGCGCGATCGTGAGCGTTATCTGACTTCGGGGCTCGTGTCTGTGGACTGCCGGTTCTGCCACGTCGCTGTCCAGGTCAAGAAACTGGGTCCGGCGCATACATCGGTGCAATGGAACAGCGAAGCGACCCAGCGGTGCGCACACTTCGCTGAGGTCCGGAATGCCGGTGGCGACCCGGCCAGGGAACGATCATGCCCCCACCTGCTCGACAGCATCCTGCACGCCGTGGCTGAAGGCTGCCTCGAGGAAATGTCCTCGGCCCCATCGCCGGGAGACGGCTGATCGGCTACCGCGCCCTCCTCTCCAAACCCCGGAATCGATCACGCACTTGCTCGTCGGTCAAACCGTAATCAGCGAGTGAATACGTGTGTTTCGGAGCCCGTGGACCCTTTTGTGTCTCAGCGTGCATGTCCATCATCGCGGTACGAGCCGCGTCGGTGAAGTCGATGCCGAACCTCCGGTAGATGCCCTCGATTGCGACGATCGGATCCTTGACGAACTCGAAGTAGTCGACGTCGCAGAACTGCCCTGGATCGTGCTTGGCGCGCTCGGCCTCGAACAAACGCAGACCACGCGTCCAGGTCTCCAGGGAGTCCTGGCCGATCACACTGCCGGAGAAGATGTTGGACCAGCCTTGGGTGGTGTGCTGCGCCAACGAACACATCGACGCCATGATCGTCTCAGCGGGCCGGTGACACTGCACGATCAGCGCATCTGGGTACACCGAAAAAATCGCGTCGAGCGCGAAAAGGTGACTGGGATTCTTTAGCACCCAGCGCTTCTCGCGGTCATTGAGCCCGATTAGCTGAAGGTTCCTGTGGTGCCGCTGATACGACTTGGTCCAGTCCTGGTTCGCAAGCCATGTCGAGTAGGTAGGCAGATGCGCCAGCGTCTCGTAGGACACCGAGTGCAGAGATTGACGCAGCAGCTGCCAGCACTCCTCCACCTCGTCGGCGGTCATGTAGTGCAACCCGGTGTAGTCGGGATTCTCCTCATGCGCCTTGGTGAACTGGGCGTCGAGCTGTTGAAAGACCGGGTTCTGCGACCATGTTTCGCGCGGGGGACGAGGCTGTGGGAACTCCGCGAGCCAGAGCTCGAGGCCTTGGTGCGCCGGGTCAGCGGTAAGCAACCGGTGGATGGCAGTGGTACCGGTGCGCGGCAGCCCGGTCACAAAGATGGGTCGTTCTACGCTCACCTGGGCGTGCTCCGGGTATTGCTTGAACGACGCCTCCGAGACCAATCGGGCAACCAGGGCATTTCTGACGAAGAAGCGGTGCATCTTGCTGCCGAGTTCGGTGAGGTCTGCATCACGACGGAAGGATTCGAGCAGTACCCCCAGCGCTTCACGGTAATTATCGTCATCATCGCCGAAGTCATCGAGTCCGCACGCCTTGACCGCCGAGGCATGCAGATCCTCGACGGTACCCACAGTGGTGCGGATCGTTCCCCCACTCATATCAGGCCTTGTACTCGCCGCAGTTCACGTCCAGGGCCTGGCCGGTGATACCGCTAGATAGCTCGCTGGCCATGAACAGGATGGCCGAGGCCACCTCGTCCTCGGTGGGCAGGCGTTTGAGGTCAGATGCGGCCGCCGTCGCCCGATAGATCTCATCGACAGTGGTTCCATACTTGCCGGCCTGGTGGTTGAAGTAGCTTTCCAGGGTCCCGCCCCAGATGTAGCCCGGAAGAACTGAATTCACCCGGATTCCCTGCTCCCCCAGCTCGGTGGCCAACGATTGAGACATGGCAAGCAGCGCCGACTTGGCCATCTTGTACGCGCCGTACTTTGCCTGCGAATGCCGCACCACCATCGAATTCACGTTCACCACACAGCCTTTGGACTCCGCTAATGCCGGAGTAAAGCCCTGAATCATGCGTAACGCCCCAAATACCGTCAACTCGATCGCGTCACGCATATGGTCGAAGGTCGTGTTGGCCAGCGGCTTCATAGACGGTACCCGGAACGCGTTGTTGATCAACACATCGATCTTGCCGTAGGCGTTCAACGACTCGTCGACCAGATGGGCCACCTGCGCCTCATCGGTGATGTCGGTTCCGATGGACACCGCACGCCTGCCGAGGTCGGTAACCTGGTTCGCAACATCGTGAAGCCGCTCGACGGTACGCGCAGCCAGGACGAGATCGGCTCCGCTCTCCGCGCACCGGCGCGCCAGCGTGGTACCCAGTGCCGGCCCGACGCCGCTGATGACGACGACTTTGCCCGCTAGGAGCCGTCCGGACTCAGGCATCCGCTAACCCACCATTCTCTCGCCAATTTGCTTCTGTCGTAGCATGATCCGGGCGCGCCAATCGGCTTCGGAGATCTTGTTCGAACCATAATATGGCAGCGCCTCGGGAACTCTGGCGATGTCCACCAGGTCCACAGTCGGGCCATCCGCGACGGTCAGCTCGCGGGAAACTCGCTGCCAACGGAACTGCAGGAAGCCCTTGCGGTGCCCGGTTGTCTCCACCCAGTTCGTCACGCCCGGGTTCTGCTCGGAGACCACGATCCGGATCTTGCCGTCCGGATCCGACTGGGCCTGAGTTCCGTTCAGCGAGGTCTGATGATTGATGTAATCCAGCGAGATGTACCACGGGCTGCCAAGCTGGAAACCGAGGTACGGGGCGTCGGTAATCGGCAGCGTGATGATGAGGGCCTGGTCGTCATTGAGTTCGAACCGCCCGGCCGACGAATACTGGGTGGCCAATCCACCTGGTGTCAGACGCGGTGAAACCATCGTGTTGGGCGGGTTATCCGTGTAGAACCACTGCGGGAACTGCAGCCACGTCTTGACTCGCGAAACGAGCTGCTTACCGGCTACAGCGAATCGTTTTTCGATCAGGTTCCGGGTCAATGCGGGTGGCGCGGTGCCTGCGGTGTCCGTCCGGGCTATCGCGAAGGTTCCGCGCTGGGCGGACCAATCGTTGTATACCTCCCGGATGACGAGCTGAGCCGGACCGGAAGGTGTGAATCGCCATTCGAACGTACCGTCATCCGCGATATCCAACCTGCGGTCATCGAAGGCGGTTTCGCTGTCAGGAACGTTGTCGTCGGTGTATTCACCGCCCAACAATTGAAAACTGACGTCGGTGGTGGTGCCGCGAGTGCCGGTGACGACATACTCGTGTCCGGGCTGAACACGCGTGCCGAAGTACATCGTGTCCGGGTTGTCCAGGCCCATCTTGGTGAAAGGACCGGTCCCGCTGTGCAAGAACGGGTGGTCGGCGTCGTAGTCGAAGGCCAAATGGGTGCACGCCGCGATACAGCCGGCGAGGTATTGCAGGCCCTCGAGCAGATCCGCGTCGGATTCGATGAACGGGGCGGCGGCGACGAGGCTCTCGGCCTCGGCGATAGCGTCGGCCAACGGCTGGGAGAACATCAGCACTGTCGCCTCTCACCGGTCCGCTATTGGACCGCGTTGGTAGAGTTTCTGGATTGAACACTAGAACGTGTTCTAGTTCGCGTCAATGTTGCCCCGGAGTCGTTCCTTCGGCACGCGGAGCGCCTGCGAGATCAACAGGTACGCAGAAGAATTGGATCATCCATTGAGCGGCACCGTGATATCGGCGGCAGTGAGTGCTGCTACGCAGGCCTCGAGCGCAGCGTCGCCGGCGTCGCAACGCAGCGCAGGCAGGACAACGCCGTCGGCTACCGGCCCGAATCGAGTGGCCAACATCGGCGCCAACTCCTCGTACCGTCCGCACACAACAAACTCTTCCAGAATCGTGTCGTTCACCACCGAGGGCAGCCGCTCCCACTGTTCAGCCCTCACCAGCTCGCGGAGTCGCTGCGGCAGATCGGTCCAGCCCCGCTTGACCAGCGCCGGAGCGTAGGCCGGCGTCGAGTACAGGAAAGCCAGCATGCGGCGATGCCGTTCGCGTTCGGCCGCTACGGCCGTGTCGTCGACACCCGTGGCGATGGCAGGGGATGCGACAACCGCAGCCGTGTCGGGGCGCCCGGACGTCCGCGCGCCCCGCAGCAGCGCCGGCCTGACCACCTCACGCAGATGGTCGGGTTCGGAGTTGGTGGAGTGCGTCACGACACCCCGGGCGGCCTCGCCCGCCAGCTCACACATGCCGGCGTTCACCGCGCCTAGCCAGATGGGCGGTACCGGACCGTCACTCGGGCCGGGGTTGAAATACGGCTGCATGCGGGTCAATCGGTAGTGCGTACCCTCGTAGTTCAGCGATCCACCTGTGCGAAAGGCATCAAACAGGGCGTGTAGCGCACCAACGTAGTCGCGCATCCGCGCTACCGGTTCACTCCAGGGCATGCCGAAGCGGTCGCGGATGTTCTGTTTGATCTGGCTGCCCAGGCCGAGTTCGAACCGTCCCCCGGACAGCACCGACAGGTCCCAGGCCGCATAGGCGACAGCGGTCGGGCTTCGGACGAAGGCCAAGGTCACCGCCGTGCGGACGGTGATCGCGTCGGTGTGTTCCAGCGCAAGTAGGGCCGCCGCCAGCGAGTCGTGGATGGTTTCGGGAACGTGTAGACCGGCAAAACCCAACCGTTCCGCACGCCGCGCATATGCGGGAACCGAGGCGAGCGGCTGCTCCGGGTCCAGAGCGAGGTAGACCAGCATGATTCGTCGAAGCTATGGCGACATCATCAGCTGCGTCAAACAACTCGGCGCGCCATTCAGCTGGTAGCCGCCAGCGCGAAAGGGAGTACCTCGTCGGCGCCCGCAGCGCGCAGCACACGGGCGGCCATGGTCAGCGTCCAGCCGGTGTCGGTCATGTCGTCCACCAGAAGTATCGGCCCACCCGCGGCACGTATCTGGCCGGCGTCGGGGGCTGACCAGGACTCGGCCAACGCCGCGACACGGTACGCCGAGTTCGCGGCGGTCACGGGCCGATGCTGCGGCGCATACCGAAGGCAGCCGAGGTCGGTGAGCCGACCGAGCTCAGATAGCTTGCGGGCCAGCGAGGAGATCAGCAGCGGGTGGGTGTCGGAGTCCAACGCCATGACCGCTGCCGGCCGCGCCGCCCAGTCCCAGGAAGCCAAGACCTTCACTGCGGCCTGTACAACGTCGTCGGACACTTCGGCATCCGGTTCGTCGAGCAGCCTGCGCAGCCGGGCGCCCCACCCCAGGTCGGTGAGTCGGCCAAGGACACGTCCGGCCGCCGGTCCGTCGGCGATCTTCCCGGCGAGATCAACGCCGAGCTTTCGCAATCCGGTGGGCCACTGCTTGCGCGGGGTGATCTCGACTCCGGGGCGCATCAGCCGCGACCGGGTGTCTTCGGCCGCGGCTGCATCCACCTCGCCGCCGAAGCGGATACCGGTGCAATTATCGCATCGGCCGCACCTTTCCTCGGCGCCCAAGTCCGGATCATCGAGTTGACGCCGCAGGAACACCATCCGGCAACTGTCGGTGCTCTGGTAGTCGAGCATGGCCTGCTGCTCGCGTTTGCGGGCCTCATCCAGGGTGCGGTAGCGCGGCTCGTCGTACTCCCAAGGCGCGCCGGTCCCGATCCAGCCACCCTTGACCCGCCGCACCGCTCCATCGACGTCAAGCACCTTCAACACCATCTCCAGGCGAGACCGACCGAGATCAACCAGTGGCTCCAATGCCGGTGTCGATTGCGGACGGTCCGGCTCCAGTACAGCAATAACGTTGCGTACCATAATTTCTGAGGGAAATGCGACCGAGGCGAAGTACCGCCACACGTCCTGGTCTTCGCGGCCCGGCAACAGGATCACCTCGGCGCTCTCCGTTGACCGACCGGCACGGCCGACCTGCTGGTAGTAGGCGATCGGCGAGGATGGTGCACCCAGGTGCACGACGAAGCCGAGGTCGGGCTTGTCGAATCCCATGCCCAACGCCGACGTGGCGATGAGCGCCTTGACCCGGTTGGCCAGCAGGTCGGCCTCGAGCTGTTCGCGTTCGGCTGCCTCGGTGGAGCCGGTGTAGGCGGCAACCCGGTGACCCCGTTCGCGCAGCAGCGCCGAGATGTCGTGCGCCTGAGCGACAGTCAGCGTGTACACAATGCCGGAGCCGGGAAGTGAATCAATGTGTTCGGCAAGCCAAGCTGCCCGCTGCGCCGGGCTTCCGGCGTTCACCACCGACAAGCGCAGCGACTCCCTGTCCAGCCCCCCGCGAAGCACCAGGGTGTCCTCCTGACTGTCGGAGCCCCCGACACCCAACTGGGTGGCCACGTCGGCGACGACCCGATCGTTGGCGGTGGCAGTGGTGGCTAGCACCGGGACTTCGGAACCCAGTTCGGCGATCAGCGTACGGATTCGGCGATAGTCGGGCCGGAAGTCGTGGCCCCAGTCCGAGACGCAGTGCGCCTCGTCCACCACCACGAGGCCCGCGTCGCGGGCCAACGCGGGCAGTACCTGGTCGCGAAAATCTGGATTGTTCAACCGTTCCGGGCTGACGAGCAGCACGTCGAGTTCACCGGCGCGCACCCGTTGATGGATGTCGGCCCAGTCGGCCATATTGCTCGAGTTGATGGTGGCGGCGTGCACGCCGGCGCGGTCGGCAGCGGCCACCTGGTTGCGCATGAGCGCCAAGAGCGGTGACACGATGACCGTGGCCCCGTGCCCGTTGGCGCGCAGCAGCTTGGCGGCGATGAAGTACACCGCCGACTTCCCCCATCCGGTGCGCTGCACGACGAGCGCGCGGCGGCGATGCACGACCAGCGCCTCGATCGCCGTCCACTGGTCATCGCGCAGCCGCGCGTCGGGGCCGGCCAGTTGTTCGAGGATCGCCTGGGCCTGATCGCGGGTCGCCATGCGCCTATCGTGCCCCGCGGGTGTGACCTTCCGCGAAAGTGCTAGGCCGACGCGTCTATTTCCCGCTTGATCTCCAACGCGATGTCGATGAGTTGGTCCTCCTGGCCGCCGATCAGCTTGCGTTGCCCGGCGCGGTGCAGGAGTTGGTGCGCGGGCACCCCGTAGCGCTCGGATTGCCGGATGGCGTGCTTGAGAAAGCTGGAGTAGACGCCCGAGTACCCCATGATCAGCGCGTTGCGGTCCAGTAGGCACTCAGCGGGCATCGCCGGTGCGACGACCTCTTCGGCGGCGTCGGCGATATCGAAGAAGTCGATGCCGGTCTTGACTCCGATTTTGTCGAACACGCCGATCAACGCCTCGACCGGTGCATTGCCCGCGCCGGCCCCGAACCGGCGGCACGAGCCGTCGATTTGCTTGGCGCCGGCGCGCACGGCCTCGATCGAGTTGGCCACGCCGAGCCCGAGATTCTCGTGCCCATGGAAGCCCACCTGTGCGTCGTCGCCCAGTTCGGCGACCAGAGCCGAAACTCGGTCGGCAACACCCTCGAGCACCAGCGCACCCGCCGAGTCAACGACGTACACGCACTGGCAGCCAGCATCGGCCATGATCCGGGCTTGGGCGGCCAGTTTCTCCGGCGGGATGGTGTGGCTCATCATCAGGAAGCCGACGGTCTCCAGACCGAGCTCGCGGGCCAGCCCGAAATGCTGGATGGAGACATCGGCCTCGGTGCAGTGCGTGGCGATGCGGCAGATCGAACCGCCGTTGTCCTGGGCCTCGACGATGTCTTCCTTGGTGCCCACCCCGGGCAGCATCAGGAAGGCGATCTTGGATTCCTTGGCTGTCTCGGCAGCCAGCTTGATCAGTTCCTGTTCCGGGGTCTTGGAGAAGCCGTAGTTGAAGCTCGACCCGCCCAGGCCGTCACCGTGGGTCACCTCGATGACCGGCACCCCGGCGGTGTCCAGTGCCGCGACGATCGCCTGCACTTCATCCTTGGTGAACTGGTGACGCTTGTGGTGCGATCCGTCGCGCAGCGACGTGTCCGTCATCCGGATGTCCCACATGGGGTTGAAGTAGATGTCGTCGATGCTCATCAGCGGCCTCCTGCCGAGGGGGACAGCGACGCCCCGGTCTGTTGCCTGGCGATCTCCTCGCCGACCTTGGCGGCTGCCGCGGTCATGATGTCCAGGTTTCCAGCGTACGGCGGTAGATAGTCACCGGCACCCTCTACTTCGACGAAGGTCGTGACGACCGCCTGCCCGCCGGAGTTGATCGACGGGTCGTCGAACTGCGGTTCGTTGAGCAGCCGGTAGCCCGGCACATATTCCTGCACCTCGGCCACCACATCCTGGATGGAGCTCGCTATCGCATCCCGGTCGACATCCTCGGGGATCGCGCAAAAAATGGTGTCCCGCATGATCATCGGCGGGTCGGCCGGGTTGAGGATGATGATCGCCTTACCCCGTTGCGCGCCGCCGATCACCTCGACACCGCGGCTGGTCGTCTTGGTGAACTCGTCGATGTTGGCCCGAGTCCCCGGCCCCGCCGACGCCGAGGATACCGAGGCCACGATCTCTGCGTAGGGCACGGACGCGCCTTGCTCGGCGACCGCCCGGCACACCGCGTACACGATCGGTATCGTGGCCTGGCCGCCGCAGGTCACCATGTTGACGTTGGGCGCATCGAGGTGCTCGCGCAGGTTCGCCGGCGGGATCACGCCGGGCCCGATCGCCGCGGGTGTCAAGTCGATGGCGCGGATACCGGCCTCGGCGTATCGAGGCGCCGCGTCCCGGTGTACATAGGCGCTGGTGGCTTCGAACACCAGGTCGGGCTTCTCGGATTGGGCCAGCAGCCAATCCACGCCCTCGTGTGAAGTCTCCAAACCCAACGCACGGGCTCGGGCCAGTCCTTCGCTGTCGGGATCGATCCCGATCATCCAGCGCGGTTCGAGCCAGTCCGACCGCAGCAATTTGTACAGCAGGTCGGTGCTGATGTTGCCCGAGCCCACGATCGCGGCTTGAAGTTTGCGCCCCGCCGTATTCGTCATCGGGTCCTCCCTGTGTTGACTGCGAAATTCACTCGAAACTCAGTTCTACTGAACCCAATCCGCTGAAGTCGGCGACGAAATGACTACCGGGGGGTGCATCAATCGCCCGTGTGCATGACCCGGGCAAGACGATGTCGCCGGCCTTCAACCGCACCCCGAAGGACTCGACCTTGCGCGCCAGCCATGCCACTGCGGTGACCGGATTGCCCAGCACCGCATCACTGCGACCCTCGGCGACCACCTCCCCGTTGTTCTTGAGGACCGCCTCGATGGCTTGGATATCCACATCTTTCGGCGAGACCCGCGCCTGCCCGAGCACCCAGCCGGCCGAGGAAGCGTTGTCCGCGATCGTGTCGCAGAGTTTGATCTGCCAGTTGGTGATTCGAGTGTCGATCAGCTCGATCGCGGGCGCGAACGCGGCGGTCGCGGCCAGCACGTCATCCTCTGTGCAACCGGCACCGGGCAGGTCGTCGGCGAGGATGAAGCCGACCTCCACCTCGACGCGCGGGTAGAGATAATTCGCGGCCTTCACCGGGCGCTCTTCATAGACCTGCATCTCATCGAGCAGATGCCCGTAGTCGGGTTCGTCGACGTTCATCATCTTCTGCATGGCCTCCGAGGAGAGGCCGACCTTGTGGCCGATGACGCGGGCCCCCTCGGCGATCCGCTGCCGGATGTTGATCAGCTGGATCTCATAGGCGTCCACGACGTCGATATCAGGTTCCCTTGCGGTCAGCGGGCCGATCGGAACCCGGCTTCGCTCGGCCTGGGCCAGGTCGGCGGCCAGCCAGTCGCGCACCTCTACGGACAACATTCGTGAAGTCCCCTCGTTTTCTTGACCGGGCCAGTTGTTCGACAGCCAGCCAATTCTATAACGTGTTCTACATGACTGGACAGGAGTACGACGTCATCGTGGTCGGCAGTGGGGCCGCCGGAATGGTCGCCGCCCTCACCGCTGCCCACCAGGGTCTGTCAACAGTAGTTGTCGAGAAGGCTGCGCACTACGGCGGTTCCACCGCCCGGTCAGGCGGCGGCGTGTGGATTCCGAACAACGAGGTCCTCAAACGTGACGGCGTCACCGACACGGTGGAGGCAGCCCGCACGTACTTGCACACGATCATCGGCGACGTAGTGCCTGCCGAAAAGATCGACACCTACCTGGACCGCGGCCCGGAGATGCTGTCGTTTGTGCTGAAGAACTCGCCCCTCAAGCTGTGCTGGGTGCCCAACTACTCCGACTATTACCCCGAGGCCGCCGGCGGCAAGGCGA
>CAZCHU010000089.1:0-4915 GCA_964498215.1 uncultured Mycobacterium sp.
GTCGACATCGAAGTGGTTACACAACACGTGGCCGATACCCAGGTACCGCGCGACCGGCTCGGCGTGGATGGTCAGCGCCGAGGAACTGAGCACCACGGTATGGCCGCGCCGTTGGTGAGCCGCCACGACCTGATGCATCGCGGGGAACACCCGCGACTGAACCCGCTCACCGAACAACCGTTCCCCGACCTCGTCGAGTTCGGCCAGTAACTCGCCGCGCAGGTAGCCGGCCGCGCGCACGAGCAGACGCTCGAAGTGCATGCGCCGCAACCGATACCGCATCGACGCCTCGATTACGCCCAGCACCTCGCCAATGCTTGCCTGACGACGGCGGATGCGGTCGCCGGCATGTGCGGTTGCGGTGAATCCGTCGACGAGCGTCCCGTCGAGATCGAAGAACGCACCCACTTCGGGACCCGGCGGACTCGCCTCGACCTGCGCAACCGGATCAGCCGTGCCCAGGGGATCTGCGGCGTCCGCCGTCACGTTCCACTCCTCGTTATCTGACGCTGTGACGGGTCGCCACGATGTGTCGACTCGCCATGGTACGGGCGCCGACCGCGCAGCGGGTCTAGCCCGTGGCCAGGCTGCGGTAGCGTGACGCGTCATGGGACGCGTGGACGGAAAAGTGGCACTCATCAGTGGGGGCGCCCGGGGGATGGGCGCTGAGGATGCACGGGCATTGGTCGCTGAAGGCGCCAAGGTGGTGGTCGGCGACATCCTCGACGAGGAGGGCGAGGCGCTGGTCGAGGAAATCAACTCCACGGCAACCGATTCCGCCCGTTACGTCCACCTCGATGTCACCCAGGCCGACCAGTGGGAGGCTGCTGTCGCCACCGCGGTCGACGGCTTCGGGAAGCTCGATGTCCTGGTCAACAACGCTGGCACGGTCGCAATGGGTCTGATCGGGCAGTTCGATATGGCCAAGTGGCAGAAGGTCATCGACGTCAATCTCACCGGCACGTTCCTCGGCATGCAGGCTTCGGTCGAGCCGATGAAGGCCGCAGGGGGTGGATCGATCATCAACGTTTCCTCTATCGAGGGCCTGCGCGGCGCAGTGATGGTGCACCCGTACGTAGCCTCGAAGTGGGCGGTTCGCGGCCTGACCAAGTCCGCGGCACTCGAGTTGGGATCGCACAACATCCGGGTGAACTCCGTGCACCCGGGCTTCATCCGAACCCCGATGACCAAGTACTTCCCCGACGGCATGCTGCGAATCCCACTGGGCCGACCGGGCCAACCCGACGAGGTTGCGACATTCGTGGTGTTCTTAGCCAGTGATGAGTCGCGCTACTCTACCGGCGCCGAATTCGTCATGGACGGTGGCCTGATCATCGACGTGCCCCACAAATAGAGACTCTTCCGCTCTGAATGCCGATGGCCGACAGGTGACGGCCCGCACCGACTCCCCAACGTGTACTGCGACGGGGCAGCCCATGTCCAGCCGTGCCAATCCGCAATGCGATTAACCGACGTCCCACAGGTAGGCACGCAGCCCGTGCGTAGTGTCGTCTCCCGTGAGCGTACGGGCTGGAATCGTGGTGACGGGGACTGAGGTACTGACCGGACGCGTCCAGGATCGCAACGGACCCTGGCTTGCCGACCGGCTGCTGGACCTGGGTGTGGACTTGCGGCACATCACCCTGTGCGGCGACCGACCCGCTGATATCGAGGCGCAGTTGCGATTCCTCGCCGATCAGGACGTGGATCTGATCATCACAACCGGCGGCCTCGGACCGACCGCCGACGACATGACGGTGGAGATCGTCGCCCGATTCTGCGAGCGGGAGCTCGTACTCGACGGCGCGCTCGAGGCCAGGATCGGCGCGATCGTGGCAGGTCTGATGGCAAGGGTCCCCAGCGTCGATGCGGACGCTCTGCGCGCCGCGAATCGCAAACAAGCACTGGTGCCAACCGGCGCCGCCATCCTGGACCCGGTCGGCACCGCACCCGGCGTCGTCATACCCGGTAGGCCGACCATTGTCGTGCTGCCCGGCCCGCCCCGGGAGCTACAGCCGATGTGGACTGCGGCCGCTGCCACCGAGGCGGTCCAGTCGGCGATCGCGGGGCGCACTCAGTTTCATCAGCAGACGGTGCGAATGTTCGGTCTACCCGAGTCGGGCCTGGCCGACACTTTGCGCGATGCCGAGCTCACCGTCGAGGGTTTCGAACGGTTGGAGATCACGACATGCCTGCGGCGCGGTGAGCTAGAAATCGTCACCCGGTACGAGCCCCAGGACGCGCAGTCGTACTCCGACCTTCTGGCGGTGCTGCGCCGTCGGCACGCACGCGCAATCTTCTCCGAGGACGGTTCCCTGGTGGATGACCAGATCGCGAGACTACTCGCCGGTCGCACCATCGCCACCGCTGAGTCATGTACGGCGGGGCTGTTGGCCGCCAGGCTGACCGACCGGCCGGGCTCGTCGACCTACGTCGCCGGCGGGGTGGTGAGCTACACCAATGCCGCCAAGACTGCGCTACTCGGCGTCGACGCCGCGCTGATCGAATCGCATGGCGCCGTATCGGAGCCGGTGGCCGACGCGATGGCACGGGGCGCGCTGCAGCGTTTCGGCGCCGACACCGCTGTCGCGATCACCGGGATCGCCGGGCCCGGCGGGGGCACCGCAACCAAACCGGTAGGCACGGTGTGCTTCTCGGTAGCGTTGGCTGACGATCCAGCAGCGATCCGGACGGCGACGCGGACCACGTCCCTGCCCGGCAACCGCCAAGATGTCCGCGAGCGCTCGACAACGGTGGCGATGCACCTACTCAGACGGGCCCTGATCGGCGACCTGGCCGGCGCTGAGCTGGGGTGACGGTCACTGGAGCTTGCCAGTAGATAAGGTGGCACCGACCCAGTACCGATATTGAGGAATCATCGATGGTTGACACCGACGAGCGAGAGGCTGTCTCGGCTGTCGCCGAAGAAGCCGGATGGAATCACCGGATCGCGGATCGCAGTGACTATTTCAACAAGGGAGTGGTCCGGGTGCACGTCGTCTGGTGCGGGGACGACGCGATCAACGGCGGCACGCTCTACCACGATGACATCATGCAGACATACACACGGGATCTACCGACGGTGCTGGGCTGGCTGAAGCGCTGATCGACCCCACCGGGGTCATCTGTCACCCGTCACCGCCGTCGGCGTCCCAGATGTCAAGCATGGTCTGCATGATGGTCTCCGCCTGCCCCATGCCGCCCAAATGGCTTTCGCCGGGCAGCGAGTACAACTCGGCATCGGGCAACATCGCGACCACATGCTGGCCGTGCGCGTAGGGCACGATGTGGTCTTGGTCACCGTGCCACCAGCGCACCGGAACCGTGATCTCGTCGAGCCGGAACCCCCAATCCCTGGCGAACACGACGACGTCGGCGAAGGGCGCAGCCAGTTGTCTGCGGCTGCCGTTGAGCAGGTCGTCGAGGAACATCGCCTTGAACTCGGGGCGGGACAGCATCCTCCGGTCGCCTTCGGGAGACACGGTGGCGTAGAGGTAGAGCGCCGGCTCGGCGATCGGCTTGACCAGGCGGATCAAACCTGAGGCGAACATGCTGAGCGGAACCCTGACCTTTTCAAGTACCGGCGCTACCGGGATACCGACATTCCCCATCAATCCGCCGCCGATACCATCGCGGCCTTGGGTAGGAGCGACCCCGCCGAGCACACCGACGGCAACGACCCGGTCTGGCATCGCCGCTGCACAACCGAGGGTGTAGGGGCCGCCGCCGGAGAGCCCGATGATCGCCATCTTGTCGATACCGAAGGTGTCGGCGATCGTGCGCAGATCCTCGGCGAAGTCAATGACCGTCGCATATTCGTGCGGCGTGGAAGATCCGATGCCGGGACGGTCGACACCGATCAATCGAATCCGGTTCTTCTCGGCGTACAGGCGCGCCTCCACCGGAATCTGACGCCGAGCCCCGGGGGTGCCGTGCAGCCAGAAGATAGCCCGGCCCTGCGGGTCACCGAACTCTGCGAAACCGATTCGGCGGTCGGCGCCGACGGCGACGTTGCCCTCGAGCTTTGGACGGGCGATCTCTATGGCCATTTCCGAAGTGTTTCACGCCTCGACCGCCCCCAGAGCAACCCCCGCAGCAGGGAAGGTTGGCCATCAGGCCGGAACCAGAACGGTCAGGTGGTCGCCTCGACGCTCCACCCGCATGCCGGCTCGCCGGACCACCGCCGCCACCGCAGCAGCATCGCAGGGCTCAGCTCTACTGGTCGACAGAACCCGCGCCAGCCGTCCCTTGTGCGTCTTGTTGGAATGACTGACCACGGTTCGGCGCCCATCGGGGTGCTCAGCGACCACTTCGACCGAGACCGCACCGGGCACCTTGCCCAATGCGGCGTACGGACCCGATCGAAGGTCGACGACCAAGTCCTGCTCGGCGATCTCCGACAGCACCGGTTCGAGCACCGGCCGCCAGCGCGCCGCCAGCGTTGGGCGCCCGGGCAATCGGGAGCTTGCCGACAGCCGGTATGCCGGAATCAGGTCATCGGCGCGAACGAGCCCGAACAGCGCCGAGACAACGGCCAGCCGCGACCTCGCCCGCACCTCCGCCGCGCCACGTAGCGAATCAATGTCCAGGGCGTCGTACAGAACACCGGTATAGCGGTGGATGGCAGGCATCGTGGGCGCCGTGCGCAGCGCCGCGTTGCGGGCGATCTCGGCGTCCTGCGACGCAGAAAGCCCCAGAGCGCGCCTACTCGCGGCCCGGTCGGCCGACAGCTCGATCAGTTCGTCGACCAGTTCGATGCGCAGCGGGCACAGCGCGGGCGAGCTCACCAACTCCATCCGTAGGGCCGACCCATCGCCGCCGGGTCGCTTCGTCTCCGACGGCGGCAGCAGCACAATCACGCAACAGACGCTAGCGCGCTCCCCGACGGGTCACCGACGCACCGTCGGTCACACCG
>CAZCHU010000089.1:5015-13880 GCA_964498215.1 uncultured Mycobacterium sp.
GCCGGATCATGGGCCATCGGCATGACGGGACCCTCCGGAGGCGGCGGGGGCGCCAACGGATCTGCACCTGGGGGAGGCGGCGGCGCCACCGGAGGGGCCGGCGGGGGCGGGGGCGCCATCGGTGGCGCCATCATGGGATCGGGGTCGGGTGGCACGTTGGCGGGCATGGGCAAGAACATGTGGTTGGTGAACTGGCCTTGATAGGCACCGCCACCACCGATCTTGACGCCACCGCCTTCTCCTGAGGACACCGGAGTTCCGTCGGGCAGCGTCACCGCCGTGTGGCCGCTGTTCCAGCCGACCACCAGCGCGTCGGGTGCCGACCCGTACTGGAAGCCTCGTTCGAGCAGTGCGCTTTCAATGTTACCGGTGTGGAACCTGTTTCCGTAGACAGGCCTGTCCGTCGCGGCATTGGTCACCCACGACACCAGACCGGAGCAGTCGGTGCCTGCCGGGGAGTCACCACCGACGACATACGGCGTGCCCGACACCTGGTTGACAAGCGTCAAGAGTGTTGCGAGAGCAAACATGCGAACGGACGCTAACAGCGCATTTTTCGGAACGCCAATATCTGTGATGGCGTTCACAATCCAACATATGACGTCGGCTACGTCACGAAAACCGTTGCGCACAGGCCCAATTGGCAGGCCAAGATAAACCGATCGTACATCGTTCTATCACTGTTGTGTTGCAATGCATTTCATAGGACGTGACGCACACAACAGCGGATCCACTTCTGGATACCAAACACAGGCCACGTCGTAACCCGATGGTTATGCGCGCAGACCCGTTCACGCTCAGCGATGGGCGAGCAGAAGTGGAACTCTGAGCTCGGCGTCGGTGAGTGAGCCATGCTGGCCGGCCAGCGAAGACTCGACTGGTTCGACAGTGCGTCGCAGCATCCCAGCGCAGCCTTGAGCGGCAACCACAATATTTCCTATTCGCGGCCGAACATCGTCGGAGACCCGGTCGCCGAACCACCCCGCGGCGATGGCCTCATCGCGGCTCACCACCCAGGCACGGCCGCCGAGGAGCTCGCGCCAGACGGCCAGGACGTCCTCGCACGCCCCTGCACGGGTGTAGAGGTGGCGCGCTCGCACCTCGCCGCCGATCGCGTCCACACCTTCCCGTAGAGGGTCGACGGCGTCGATATCAATCACTTCAGCCTCGTCGAGGGTCACCATGCCGTGGTCGGCGATCACCGCGAGCAGGCCGCCGCTCGGGAGCGCCTCCACGATGGACTCCACCAGCCGGTCGACCTGCCGCAGCTGCAGGCGCCAGGCCGCCGAGCCGGGCCCGTGCAGGTGGCCGACCAAGTCGAGGTCAGCGTGATACCCGTAACAGAATTCGCGGTCCGCTATCGCGGTCCGCACGGTAGCGGCCAGATCGCCCAGTGCGTGCACGCCGACATAGCGACCACCTCGCAACACTGCCCGAGTGAGACCTGATTCATGGAATTGGGCACCCGAGATGACGCTCACCGCGACGCCGGTGGATGCGGCCCGCTCGAACACCGTCGGTCTTGGCTGCACAGTTTCCGGGATTGCGCCCTCGCGGAGATCCTCTCCCCAGGGGTGTGGACGCCACCGCAGCGCATTGATCACACCGACATCGGGCAGGCGGAAGGACATTCCGACGATTCCGTGCTCCCCGGATCGGCACCCGGTGCCGACGGCGGCCAACCCAGCCGCTGTCGTCGAGGGGAACCCGACCTGCACGGTCGGCCCGCGCAGCCCCGCGAGCACCGGAGCGTCAGCGGCATAGGTGTCCAGGAGCTCAGCGCCGAGGCCGTCGATCAGAAGTACGCAGGCACCGGCGACGTCGGTGGGCAGCGTGATGCGTGGCTCGAATCCGGGCACGCCCATGGCGGCCAGCACTGACGGCGTCACGTCGGCTAGATGTGGGACCACTGGATCGAGACGCGGCAATTCCATTCAGAATCAATCCCATCTCAGGATCCGGGCGGGCGAACAACCCGAACTCTAAGACCCGGTCGGCGGACGCGGTAGCCAACACGATTACCCCTCGGCCGAGGATGCGCCGAGAGTACCGCGCCCGCTCGCGGTTATCAGGTGACTTCGCGGCGTTGCGAGCCACTGATGCGGCTCCGTCGCTGATAGCCTGCGACCGGTCGCGGCAACCAGGGAGGCGGCCACGTGCCATTTCTCGCACTAAGGAGTATCGACGACACCGCGGAATCCTGACGACACGGGTCGCATGCGCACCGGGGAAGTCAGGGCCCTGTCCGGACTACGCATCGTCGCGGCACTGTGGGTCGTCCTGTTCCATTTCCGTCCATTGCTCACTGAAGCGGCACCCGCGGTGAGTTCAGCTCTGGCACCCGTGCTCAACGCCGGCGCGCAGGGAGTGGATCTGTTCTTCATCCTCAGCGGATTCGTTCTCGCGTGGAACTACCTCGACCGGATGGGGGAGTCCTGGTCGACCAGGGCCACGCTGCGCTTCCTGTGGCTGCGACTGGCCCGCGTCTGGCCGGTCTATCTGGTGACGATGCATCTCGCCGCGGCGTGGATCATCTTCACCCTCTATGTCGGGCACGTACCTTCTCCCGCTGTCGATCAGCTCAACGGCACCAGCTGGATACGGCAGGTCCTGCTGATTCAGTTGTGGTTCCAGCCCTACTTCGATGGGTCGAGCTGGGACGGTCCCGCATGGTCGATCAGCGCGGAGTGGCTGGCCTACCTACTGTTCGGCGCCCTGGTGCTCGTCGTATTCCGGATTGCGTCCGCTACCCGGGCTCGCGGACTGATCTGGCTGGCGATAGCAGCTTCCCTGCCGCCGTTGTTGCTGCTGCTGGCCAGCGGCCTGTTTTACACCCCGTGGAGCTGGTTGCCCCGAATCGTCATGCAGTTCATCGCCGGCGCCCTGGCGTGTGCGGCCGTGCGCAAACTCCACCTTTCCCTGCGCGCACAGCGGGTCGCCGGCGTGGCGTCCGTGCTGCTAGGCGTCACCATCGTTGGCGGTCTGTACCTGTTGGATGCGCACCCACCCGGCTCGATTCATGACGCCGGCGGCCTGGTCGATGTGTTGTTCGTTCCACTGGTCCTCACGCTTGCCATCGGTGCTGGCACACTGCCGGCGCTGCTGTCCACCGGGGTCATGGTGTACCTGGGTCACATCTCGTTCAGCCTGTACATGCTCCACGAGCTGGTTCACACATCGTGGAACTGGGCCGCGCTGCAGTTTGGCATCACCTTGACGCCGAGCTGGTCGGCCGGGTTGGTCGTATTCGCCCTGATCGCACTGGCTGGTGTCGCAGCGGCATTGCTATATCACTGGGTCGAAGAACCGGCCCGGCGATGGATGCGGCGCATGATCGAGAAGGATGATCGTCCGGCGAAGCTTCCCGTCGAGCCAACCCACGGCAGGCTGAAACCTGTCACTGCGCGCGCCGGATAACGAATCGGATACCCGGCGAGTCGGCCCGCAGTTCAGGACACCGCCGATTCTAGGCTGGTCCGGTGAGTCGGTTGTTGACCTTGGCGCTTTCCGTTGCGCTGTTCTTCGGCATGCTCAACGCCCAGGTTCCCGCAGCTCAACGCCATGACGTGCGACTCGCGGACTATGCGGTCAACCGGATAGCGGTGATCGGCGACTCGTACACCACCGGAGGCGACGAGGGCGGGATCGGCGCGAAGGGATGGCCAACACAGGTGTGGTGGACGCTCGCCCAGCACGGGATTGCGGTCACACCGACGGTCGCCGCTGAAGGCGGGGCCGGGTACTGCACGCGCGGTGACCGTGGCAGCGTGTTCGAAGACCTGGTCGTCCGCGCGGTCAAACCCACCGATCGGCTCGTCGTGTTCTTCGGATCGCGCAACGACATGGCCGTCGACCCGACTCGGCTGTCGATCGCCATGTACGGAACGTTCAGGCGAGCCCGCCAGATCGCCCGCTCGGCAAAGTTCCTCGTGATCGGGCCGGCATGGCCGACCGCCAATCCACCGCCTGCCGTCCGGCGGATCCGTGACGTGCTCGGTTATCAAGCCGAGCTGGTCGGGGCGACCTTCGTCGACCCGCTCGCGGCACGCTGGTTTGTCGGCTCCCGCGACCTGATCGGCGAAGACCGGGTACATCCCACCGATGCCGGACACACCTACCTGGCCGGCAAGATCGCACCGCTGATCGGTGCCCAGCTCAACCCGTACTGAATCGACCTAGCGGCCACCGGCGAACCGGAGAAAGAGGGGCGCCCACTTCGGGTGCCCCTCTTTCTCCGGACTGAAGATCAAGTCCCTTTCCGCTACTCAAGTCCCTTACCGACGTCGTAGCGATCGGCATCCATCACCTTGACCCACGCGGCGACGAAGTCCTTGACGAACTTCTCATCCGCGCCGTTCTCGGCGTATACCTCGGAGATGGCACGCAGCTGCGAGTTGGACCCGAACACCAGATCCACGCGGCTCCCGGTCCACCTCTGCTCACCGGAAGCCCGGTCCTTACCGACATAGGTTCCGTCGTCTGCCGACGACGGTTCCCATACCGTGCACATGTCGAGCAGGTTTACGAAGAAGTCATTGGACAGTTGCCCCGGCCTGTCGGTGAAGACGCCGTGCTTGGTGCCGCCGAAGTTGGTGCCCAGCACCCGCAGACCTCCGACGAGCACCGCCATCTCCGGACCCGACAACCCCAGCAGATTCGCCCGGTCCAGCAGCTCGAACTCCGCGGGCAGGCTGGAGCCCTTGCCGAGATAGTTGCGGAACCCATCGGCTTTCGGTTCCAGGTGGGAGAACGATTCGACATCCGTCTGCTCCTGGGTTGCGTCACCGCGACCCGGAGTAAACGGCACCTCGACGTCGAAGCCGGCGTCGCGGGCAGCCTTCTCGATACCGACCACCCCACCGAGGACGACCAGATCGGCGAAGGACACCGCGGTACCGGAGGCCTGCTGGATCTCCTCCAGCTTGCGCACCACCTGCGCCAGCTCGTCAGGCTCATTGACCTCCCACCCGAGCTGTGGTTGCAGCCGGATCCGGCCGCCGTTTGCGCCGCCGCGCTTGTCGCTGCCACGGAATGAGGAAGCAGCCTTCCAGGCCGTCGAGACTAGTTGCGGCACAGTCAGACCCGAGGCCAGCAGCGCTGTCTTCAGCGCGGCAACGTCTGCATCGCTAAGCTGACTCTGCCCGGTCGGCACCGGGTCCTGCCACAGCAGAGTCTCCGCGGGTACCAGCGGCCCGAGGTAGCGGGTAGCGGGGCCCATGTCACGGTGGATCAGCTTGAACCACGCTTTGGCGAACGCGTCGGCGAGTTCCTCGGGATGGTCCAGCCAGCGGCGGGTGATCTTCCCGTAGATCGGGTCCATTCGCATTGACAGGTCGGTGGTCAGCATCGACGGGTGAGTCTTGCCGGTGCCGAACGCCTCCGGCACCGAGTTCGCCCAGCCGTTGTCCTTGGGCTTCCACTGAAGACCCCCGGCCGGGCTGGTGGTCAGCTCCCACTCATTGCCGTAGAGGATCTCCAGGAAGCTGTTGTCCCACTTGGTCGGGGTATGGGTCCAGATCACCTCGAGGCCACTGGTGGCGGCATCCTTACCCACGCCGGTGCCGTTTCGGTTCTTCCAGCCCAGACCCTGCTCCTCCATCGGTGCGGCCTCAGGCTCGCGGCCCACCAACTCTGGGTCCCCGACGCCGTGGGTCTTGCCGAAGGTGTGGCCACCGACGATGAGTGCGGCCGTCTCGACGTCGTCCATCGCCATCCGGCCGAACGTTTCCCGGATGTCGATCGCCGCGGCGAGCGGGTCTGGGTTGCCGTTGGGCCCCTGAGGGTTGACGTAGATCAGGCCCATCTGCACCGCGGCCAGCGGATTGGCCAGGTCACGGTTTCCGCTGTAGCGCTGATCCTCGAGCCAGACGTGCTCGGGACCCCAGTAGACCTCGTCGGGCTCCCACTCGTCGTTCCGGCCGAAGGCGAAACCGAAGGTCTTCAGACCCATATCGTCGAGCGCGACGTTGCCCGCGAACACAATGAGGTCGGCCCACGACAATTTCTTGCCGTACTTCTTCTTGACCGGCCATAGCAACCGACGGGCCTTGTCCAAGCTGGCGTTGTCCGGCCAGCTGTTGAGCGGGGCGAACCGCTGCATACCCGCTCCTGCGCCGCCTCGACCGTCTTGAATACGGTAGGTGCCGGCGGAGTGCCAGGCCATTCGGACGAACAACGGGCCGTAGTGGCCGAAGTCGGCCGGCCACCAGTCCTGGGACGTCTTCATCACCTCAACGATGTCAGCGCGTACGGCGTCGACATCCAGGGTCTTGACTTCTTCGGAGTAGTCGTAGTCGGGCCCCATAGGGTTGATGACGTCGGGATTGTGCTGCAGCACCTTGAGGTTGGGCTGGTTGGACCACCAGTCCCGGTTGCCGCCGCCCTGCACAGGCGGCTTCATCACGGGGCACTGTGAGCCATCCTGCTGCTCGTCACGGAACCGGGCCAGCAGGCTGGACCGCAGCTCCGACTCGGTCATGGCATTGATTTCCTGGGTGCTCAATTTCTCGTCAGCCACGAACATTCCTTCCGGGTGAATCGAACCGTGATCACGGTTGTGATCGCGAGGTTTGTGGGGTGGAACAGGCGGGGCAGGTGCCCCAGTAGACGACCTCGGCCTCGTCGACGACGAACCCATCCAGGGTTGCTGTCGATTCGGCGGGCGTGAGGCAGGGGGCCTCTCCGACAGCGCAATCGACGTCGGCGATGGCGCCGCAGGTACGGCAGACTAGATGGTGATGGTTGTCGCCAACCCGCGACTCATAACGAGCGACCGAGCCAGCTGGATGAATCTTCCGCAGCAGGCCGACCGCCGTGAGAGCCGCCAGCACGTCGTAAACGGCTTGCCGGGATACGTCAGGCAGGGCGGTTCGCACAGCACCGAAGATGGTTTCGGTGTCAGCGTGTGGATGGCCCTCCACGGCCTCGAGAACGGCAACCCTCGGACGCGTCACGCGCAGCTCGGCAGCACGCAGCGAATCCGCGTAGTTCGAGCTCACGCCATCCGTTCTACGTCGTTTTTTGGACTGAGTCAAGTATTTTGCCTGGGGGAGACCCAGCTGTACTGCTGGCGTCCGGCCCGGGCTCAGTTCGCACTTCCCGACCGGACGTAGCGTTGGGCAAACGCGCGCAGGATGTTCATCGGGTGTTCTACGATCCGTTGTCGCGCAGCTTCTTTCAAAGATGCCGCAGTCTCCGGGGCGAAATAGCCGTGATTCTTGTAGACGTCGATGCGGGTGCAGATACCGTCCACGTCGAGTTCGGGATGGAACTGGGTGGCGTAGACGTTGGTACCGACTCGGAAAGCCTGGACGGGGCAGTCGGCGGAGCGGGCCAGGCGGGCGACGCCGTCGGGTAGCGATGACGCCGCCTCTTTGTGGCCGCCGAAGGCATCGAAGGTATCCGGCAAGCCCGCGAACAGCGGATCCGTGCGTCCTGCCGGGCAGAGTTCGACGGTGACGCCCCCTACCGGTTCGCTGTGCGATCGGTCCACCACGGCGCCGACGGCGGTGCCCACCGTCCCGACGCCATAGCAACACCCCAGGAACGGAAAGTCACGCGCGATGACCTTGTCGAGCAGGTCGGCCAACTCGGTTTCGACGCGCTGTTGGGTGGGGGACTTTGTGGCGGGTTCGTCACTGACGTTGTACGGGCCGCCGCCGAGGACGATGCCCGACCATTGAGCCAGGTCTACGTCGCCCAGCGGTTGGCGAGTCAGGCGGATGCGCCGTAACCGAGCCTCGTCCAGGCCGGCGAACCGCATCATCGCCCGGTATTCGTCGTCGGCGGCCTCGTCCTCGCCGCGGATCGACAGCAGCAGAAACGGAGCGTCGGCCACGACGCAAGAGTAGCCGCAGGCTAACTTGACGATCAGTGAGAACACTCATCGACTTTGACGACGCCCCGGTGTTCGCCATCCCGAGCGCTGGCGGCGTTCACGAAGGCGTTCTGGTAGAGGGCCCGCAGGGCTGGGGCGAGTTCAGTCCGCCAACCGGCTGTGACGATATGGATGCGGCTCGCTGGCTGACAGCGGCAATGGAACCCGGCACCGTCGGCTGGCCCGACGCGGTGCGCGGCCAGGTGCCCGTCCTCGCCGCGCAGGACTGCGTGAGAATCACCGCTGGGGACCTCGAGTGGGCGGCGGGCTGCCCGGACAAGCCGGTGCGGGCCGTGGTCGAAGTCGGCAATCTCGACGACACGGTGGCGACGATCGACCAGCTGAGCACGACGGTCACAGAACTCGAGCTCGTCGAGCTGGTGTGCGGCACGGCTGAAGAGGCCGCCGCGATCTGGCGCCGTACCGAAATACCGATCGCCGTCGACGCGATCCTGCTGGCTCAGACGCGACGACCCGCCGAGACCGCCGATATCGCGGTATTGCGGTGTGGACCGCTCGGCGGAGTGCGGCGCGCGCTGCGCCGTGCCGAGACACTCGGATTGCCGTGCCTGGTGCGCCTCACTGGCAAGACCAGCATCGGTGTGGCAGGGGACGCCGCGCTGGCCGCCGCCCTGCCGGATCTCCCGTTCGCCTGCAGTCGCGGCGCCGAGTTGTCGGGCGACGGTGATGCCGGTGGTGATGTCGTTGCCCGATCACGCTCGCTGCTGACCGCCGCTGGATACCTCCCGGCCGCACCGATGCCCGCCGCGCCCGACCCAGCACGACTCGCGCAGGTCAGGGTTACCGACGCCGCGACGATCCGGCGGTGGCAGAACCTCATGCGCCGCGCAGCCGCCGCACTATGACCGCGGTGAGTATCCAGTCACCACGGCACCCGCAGCGTTACGCGGGATCTGGCGTCCGGAGCTTGTAAGCGCGATCAACGACTTCTGTCGGTAACGGTTGACTCTCGGCAGCCGGAATCATCA
>CAZCHU010000090.1:0-13659 GCA_964498215.1 uncultured Mycobacterium sp.
GCAAGCTCGTCGGCGACGTGCACCCCGATGTCTGGGAGGTGGCCGGCCACGTCTCCCCGAATCCCGGCGGTGTGGGCCCGTTGACCCGGGCGTTCCTGCTGGCCAACGTGGTTGAGCGCGCCGAGGCCATCGCCTCCTCGTGAGCATCAAGGAATTGCTCCGCAAGGTGTTCGGCGGGCAGTGGCCAATCCTGCTGGTCGGACTGTTCCTGGTGGCGGCTTTCGTGTTGGTCGCCCTCGGCTATTGGCGGCGTGGGGCAGCGGTGATGGCGATCGGCATCGGTGTCGCTGCGGCCCTACGTTTGACCCTCACCGAGGATCGGGCAGGGCTGCTGGTGGTTCGTACCCGGACGTTCGACGTCCTGACCACCGCGTCGGCCAGCGCAGCTGTGCTTTACATCGCATGGACCATCGATCCGCTCGGGACCAGCTGACCCTCAGTGCTTCCCGTCGCGGTGCCATTCACGCAGAGCCCGATCGGGGAATCACGCGAGGGTGGCGCGAATACACACCGTGACGTACGGCAGTGCCAAGCCGCTGACGTTGGCCAGGGCAGGGTGGCCGGCCAGTAATTCCCGAACGCGATCCAGTGTGCGGGTCCGCACCCGTTCCGGGGAGGTGATGCAGTAGCTGCGCGAGGCGACCAAGTCGATCAACGCCCGGGGCGTCAAGTAGCTGGTCCACTCAACCTGGTGACGTTCGACATCGGTGAACGGGGCGGGCAGGTCCGCCGACTGGCTGAACGGATCGTTCTCGTGACCGATGATGTGGCCGAGATCCTTGACCCAGCCCAGACGTTCGTCCCGGTTGTTCCAGACCAGCCCGAGCCGGCCGCCGGGGCGCAACACGCGAGCCACCTCCTTGATCGCCCGCTCCGGGTCGAACCAATGCCATGCCTGAGCCACCAGGACCGCGTCGACGCTGTTGTCGGGCAGCGGGATCCCTTCTGCGCTACCCAGCAGCGCGGGGGTGTCAGGCAGTGAGGTGCGCAGCAAGTCCAGCATCTCTGGGATGGGATCGACAGCGGTAACCTCGAGGCCGCGTTCCACCAGCCGAGTGGTCAGCTTCCCGGTGCCGGCGCCGAGATCCAAGACTGCCAGCGCGTCATCGCCGCCAGCGGGCAGCAACCAGTCGATCGCCTCGGGCGGATAGGACGGGCGTCCACGTTCGTAAGCCGCGGCCTCCGCGCCGAACGACAGCGAACGCCGGTCGGGCGAGCGGCCACTCACCGCGAGGCCAGATCCAGCGTTCGGCGGATCAGCTTGCCAACGGCACCGGTTTCCAGCAGGAAGCCGTCGTGACCGCACACGGAGTCCACGACGTCGAGGCCGTCGCACCCAGGCAGCAGGTCGGCCAGCTCCTCCTGTAGGCGCAGGGGGTAGAGCCGGTCGGAGGTGATCCCGCCGACCACCGCCGGTACCGGACAGTTTCGCAGCGCGGCTGCCACGCCGCCCCGGTCGCGTCCGACGTCGTGGCTGGACAACGCGTCGGTAAGGACGACATAGGTGCCGGCGTCGAATCGCGCGAGCAACTTTTGGCCCTGATGCTGCAGGTAGCTTTGTACGGCGTAGCGGCCGCCGGTACTCGGATCCTCCTCGCCCTGTGGAGAATTGCCGAACCGATCGTCCAACTCGACCTCGCCGCGATAGGTCAGGTGGGCGAAGCGCCGAGCGATCTGCATACCGACATCGGGGGAGCGCCCGGTGCCGTGGTAATCGCCTCCGCACCAGTTCGGATCGGAGGCGATCGCGGCCACCTGGTTGCTCTGGGTCCCGATCTGGTCGGCGGTGGCCCGCGCTCCGACAGCGAGCACCAATCCCGCGCGGACCCTGTCGGGATGGGTCACCATCCACTCCAGGGCACGCGCTCCGCCCATCGAACCACCGATCACCGCGGCAACCTCGGTTATGCCCAGCTGGGCCAGCGCGGCCACGTCGGCCGCTACCTGGTCACGAATCGATATCGCGGGAAACCTTGAACCCCAGGGTTTTCCATCGGGAGCCGGTGAACTCGGCCCGGTCGAACCGCGGCACCCGCCCAGCACATTGGTCGAGATTGCGCACCAGCGGTCAGTGTCGATCGGTGCGCCGGGACCGGCAACCCCGTCCCACCAACCCGGCGTCGGGTGTTCGGCGTCGGCCGGCCCGGTGATGTAGGAATCACCGGTCAGTGCATGCAGCACGACGACGACGTTGTCGCGTTGGGGTGACAGTTCGCCCCAACGCTGAACCGCGATCGAGACGTCATCGATGGTCCGGCCGTTCTCCAGCTTCAGCGCACCGATGTCGACGACGGCGACCTCACCCTCGGGAGGCAGCGTCACGCGCTCCTCAGGGGCAGTCTGCGCCTCGCGCGAGCGCTCGTCGGTGGTCCGGATATCCATGGTTGTCACGCCACACCCCTCAGGACGACACCACAGCGGGTGAATCGGTGCCCGACGGTCCGGAAAGAGCAGCAGCCGCGAAGCCGTGATCTAGGTCGGCAAGGATGTCGTCGATGCCCTCGATGCCGACCGCGAGCCGGACCAGGCCCGGCGTCACGCCGGAGGCGAGTTGTTCCTCGGCCGACAGCTGCGCGTGCGTCGTCGACGCCGGATGAATCACCAGCGATCGCACGTCGCCGATGTTGGCGACGTGGCTGTGCAGCTTCAACGCATTCACGAACGCTTTGCCCGCTTCGACCCCGCCGGTGAGCTCGAACGCCAGCACAGCGCCGGTTCCCCGGGGGGCCAGCTTCTTCCCCAGCTCATACCACGGTGAGCTGGGCAGGCCCGCGTAGTTGACCGAGAGCACGTCATCGCGTCCGGTGAGGTACTCGGCGACCTTCTGGGCGTTGGACACGTGGCGCTCGAGGCGAAGACTCAGCGTCTCCAGACCCTGGGCGATCAGGAACGCGTTGAAGGGGGCCGCGGCCGCGCCGAGGTCCCGCAGTAGTTGCACGCGGGCCTTGAGTGCGTAGGCGGGCGGGCCGAGGTCGGCGAACACCACGCCGTGATAGCTCGGGTCAGGTGTGGTGAAGCCGGGGAACCGGCCATTGGTCCAGTCGAAGTTCCCGCTATCGACGATGACGCCTGCGATCGCGGTGCCGTGGCCGCCCAGATACTTGGTTGCCGAGTGCACCACGATATCGGCGCCGTGGGCGATCGGCTGGATCAGGTAGGGGGTCGCGATCGTGTTATCCACGATCAGCGGCACCCCGTTCTGGTGTGCGACCGACGAAACCCCGGGGATGTCGAGAATGTCGATTTGCGGGTTGGAGATGGTCTCGGCGAAGAACGCCTTGGTGTTCGGCTTGACGGCGGCCTGCCACGACTCCAGATCGTCGGGGTCCTCCACAAAGCCCACCTCGATACCCAGCTTCGGCAGCGAGTAGTGGAACAGGTTGTAGGTGCCGCCGTACAGCCGCGGGGAGGAGACAATGTGATCTCCGACGCCCGCAATATTCAGGATGGACAACGTCTCCGCCGCCTGCCCGGAGGACAGGAACAGGGCCGCGACGCCGCCTTCGAGGGCAGCGATGCGCTGCTCGACGACGTCCTGGGTCGGGTTCATGATGCGGGTGTAGATGTTGCCCGGCTCGGCCAGTCCGAACAGCGCTGCCGCATGGTCGGTGCTGTCGAACGTGTAGCTGGTGGTCTGGTAGATCGGTAGGGCGCGCGCGTTGGTGGCGATGTCGGGCGTCTGCCCGGCATGTACCTGCTTGGTCTCGAACGCCCAGGTAGCGGGGTCGAACTCCGGTTCGTTGCTCATGGGTGTTCTCCTACTGACCGGCCCTGGGAGCGGGGCAGCGAGACGCCGAACTGTGCGCTGCTGACCTCGCCATCAGGTTTCCCCGTCTACTCAGGGGGCCCGTTTACAGCGGACCCGCGCTTGCCTTGCAGCCGCGAGTGGCTACTCAACCTGGTCATCACCCGGGGCACCCCACCGCGGTTGGAGGGTTGCCGGCCAGCGAGCCGGGGCTTGACGCTGGCGCTCATGACCGAAACGAAGACTATCGCACCGGGGCCAGATGGTGCCAGTGGGACTGCTCAGCGGCCCGCGACAGGGTGCAGCGCGTCAGGGTGCAGCGCGTCGAAACTGAGCTCGTGTGCGAGATTATGGCGATCGATCGCGCAAACCTTCAGATTCGAGGTTCAGTTAATTTGATCGTCAGCACCATCAACGTCAACGGAATCCGCGCTGCGGTCAAGCAGCGGTCCCCGGAGAACCTCGGTCTGCTGCAGTGGTTCACCCAGACCCGGGCCGACGTCGTGTGCCTACAAGAGACCCGCGCCGACGACGAGCAGCTGGCCGCCGCGCTGTCGCCGGTCCTGGCAGACGGCTGGCACCTAGCCTCGGCAGCACCGCACCTGAAGGGACGCAACGGGGTGGCAGTGTTGTCGCGCAAGCCCTTCGATGACATCAGGATCGGTTGTGGAGCTGAAGAATTCGCCGCACACGGTCGCTATGTCGAAGTCGACACCGCTGACCTGACGGTGGCCAGCGTGTACTTACCGACCGGCGAGGCCGACACCGATCGGCAGTTGGAGAAGGAGCGGTTCATGGCCGCCGTCGGGGCCCGGATGGCGGCGCTGCTGGCGCGCTCGACCGCGGACAACAAGGAGTCGGTGCTGTGCGGGGACTGGAACATCGCGCACACCGAGAACGACATCAAGAACTGGCGGGGCAACCTCAAGAAATCGGGATTCCTGCCGCAGGAGCGCCAGTGGGTCACCGACTTGTTGGCGGCGGGCTGGGTCGACGTCGTGCGTCAGGTGCATCCCGGTGTGGCTGGCCCGTACGCCTGGTGGTCGTGGCGGGGTAAGGCATTCGACAACGACGCGGGCTGGCGCATCGACTACCAGCTGGCCACTCCCGGTCTGGCGGCGCGGACCGCCTCCGCAGGCACTGAGCGTCCGGCCGCCTACGCGCTGCGGTGGTCCGACCACGCGCCGGTGACAGTGGACTACTCGTGATCTCGGCGTGCGTGCGGGTGCTGGGCGGCGACACCTACGCCGAGCCCGCCGGGGCAATGGGAAAATGGGGGCCATCATGACCCCAAACACCAGACCGGTCGTCTTCTCCGGCGCACAACCCACCTCCGATTCGCTACACCTGGGCAACGCGTTGGGCGCGGTCAGCCAATGGGTGGAGCTCCAGGATGGCCATGACGCCTACTTCTGCGTCGTCGACCTGCACGCGATCACCATCGCCCAGGAGCCCGAGACACTGCGCAGACGCACCTTGGTCACCGCGGCGCAATATCTGGCGCTGGGTGTCGACCCGGCCCGGGCAACCGTGTTCGTTCAGAGCCATGTGCCAGCCCATGCCGAATTAGCCTGGATCTTGGGTTGTTTCACCGGTTTTGGCCAGGCATCGCGGATGACGCAGTTCAAAGACAAGTCGCAAAAACAGGGCGCGGATGCGACCACCGTGGGGCTGTTCACCTATCCGGTGCTGATGGCTGCCGACGTGCTGCTCTACGACACCGAGCTGGTGCCCGTTGGGGAAGACCAGCGGCAGCACCTTGAACTGGCGCGCGACGTCGCGCAGCGGTTCAACGCCCGCTTCCCGAACACGTTCGTGGTGCCCGAGCCGATGTTCGGCAAGGCCGCCGCCAAGATCTACGACCTGGCCGACCCGACGGCCAAGATGAGCAAGTCGGCGGCCACCGAAACCGGGCTGATCAGCTTGCTCGACGATCCCGCCAAGACTGCCAAGAAGATTCGTTCAGCGGTCACCGACAGTGACCGGGAGATCTGCTTCGACCCGCAAGCCAAGCCGGGGGTATCCAACCTGCTGACCATCCAGTCGGCGGTGACCGGCGTCGACGTCGATACGCTGGTCGAGGGTTATTCCGGCCGCGGATACGGAGACCTGAAGAAAGATACGGCCGAGGCAGTTGTCGAGTTCGTCACGCCGATCAAGGCGCGCGTCGACGAACTGCTCGACGACCCGGCCGAGCTGGAGAGTGTGTTGGCCGACGGCGCTGCTCGGGCGCAAGAAGTGTCCGGACGGACGCTACGGCGGGCATATGACCGGCTAGGGTTTCTACCGACGCACTAGCCCGGGGGAGGCCGATGACCGCGCCGGACGGGTCGACCGAATCCGACGACAAGCCCGGCATGCTCGAGCGGTTGCGCGCGCGGATGCCGTGGTTCGACCATGTGATGCGCGCCCAGCGGCGCTACGGCGACTGCAAGGGCGACTTCTACGCCGCAGGGATCACCTACTTCACCATTTTCGCGCTGTTTCCGTTGTTGATGGTCGGCTTCGCCGTCGGCGGCTTCGTACTGGTGAGCCGGCCCAAGCTACTCGGCGAGATCAAGAACCAAATCGAAGCCAGCATCAGCGGGGACCTCGGTCAGCAGCTCATCCAGTTGATGGACTCGGCGATCGACTCCCGCACCTCGGTGGGAGTCATCGGGCTGGCGGCCGCCGCGTGGGCCGGTTTGGGCTGGATGAACAATCTGCGTGAGGCGCTCAGCCAGATGTGGGGCCGCTACCGCGACGAACGCCCGGGATTCATCCGGACCAAGCTGTCGGATTTGGTACGACTGCTGTCGGTGTTCCTGGCGATCGTTGTCACCGTCGCGCTCACCGCGTTGGGCAACACCTCGGTGCTGAAGAACGCTTTGACATGGATGGGAATCCACGACAGCAGTGGGCTGACTCTGGTCCTGCAGGCGGCTTCCCTGTTGACCTCGATGCTGGTGTCCTGGCTGCTGTTCACCTGGGTGATCGCGCGGTTGCCGCGTGAGTCGGTCACCT
Organism: uncultured Mycobacterium sp.; assembly: GCA_964498215.1. Classification (GTDB taxonomy): domain Bacteria; phylum Actinomycetota; class Actinomycetes; order Mycobacteriales; family Mycobacteriaceae; genus Mycobacterium. The sequence goes on from CAZCHU010000090.1 coordinate 6,749, forward strand.
TCCGCAGCAGTGTCCGTGCCGGGCTCATCGCCGCGGTCGGGTTCGAGATCTTCAAAGTGATCGCATCGGTCTACCTGAAATCGGTTCTCACCGGTCCAGCGGGCGCGACCTTCGGCCCGGTGCTGGGGCTGATGGTGTTCGCCTACATCACCGCCCGGCTAGTCCTCTTCGCCACCGCGTGGGCGGCGACGACGCCGGAGAACATGGACGAAGATCCTGTCCCCGTACCGGGGCCTGCGGTCATTAGGAATCGGATCATCACCCGGCCGGGTTTGGGCCCCTGGCAGGCGGCGGTCGCCGTGGGGGCGGGAGCGCTCGGTGCGCTGAGTTTGTCGCGGTGGCGCAGACGCTAGTCAGTACTGGGGGCGACGGTTGAGTGCGCGGGCGCACATGATCAGGACGAACACGATTATGGCCCCGACCACGCCCACACCGACGCGTACGGGAAGCGCGTTGACGTCGGGTACTGCGGCGTTGGCGGTGGTGATGGTCTGCGCGGCGGCGGAGTCGGGCTTGGTTGCGACAAGGGAAGGATCCGGTTCGATCAGGGTGCCCACCTTGGTGCCGGGTTCGGTGGCGTATCCGTAGTCGAGCAGTCGGGCGGCCTGCTCCCAGGGCGCGATCGGTTGCCGGGTACCGCGGAGCAGCACGGCTACTAGGCGGCGGCCGTCGCGGTCGGCGGCGCCGACGAACGTCTGCCTGGCGTCATCGGTGTAGCCGGTCTTTCCACCGATCGCACCCGGGTAGTTGTCGAGCAGTTTGTTGTCGTTCTCAATCGGATAGCCGGCGCCCCCGCGGCCCGGAAACGAGAACGACTGCGTGGCGACGATATCGGTGAAGATCGGGTTCTGCCACGCGTACCGGTAGAACAGGCCCATATCGTAGGCCGAGGTGCTCATTCCGGGGCCGTCGAGTCCCGACGGCGTCGCCACCCGGGTGTCGCGCGCGCCCAGCTTGCCCGCCAGGACGTTCAACTTGTTCAGCGCGGCGTCCATGCCGCCCATCTGCATCGCCAGCGCGTACGCGGTGTCGTTGCCCGAGTACATGAGCAGGCCGTGCAGCAGGTCGTTGACCGAGTAGAAGCCGCCCTCTCCGATGCCAACCTTGGTGCCTTCCTGCGCTGCATCTTCGGCGGTGCCGGCAATCACCTTGTGTAGCGGCAGGTCGCGGATTGCCTGCATCGCGGTGAGCACCTTGACGATGCTGGCCGGACGGTGTCTGCCGTGTGGATCGCGAGCGGCGATGACGTCGCCGGTGTCGAGGTCGGCGACCAGCCACGCCTCGGCGGATATGTCGCCGGGCACCGGCGGGGTGCCGGGTGCGGTGATGATTCCGCAGCCTCGCAGCGCATCGCCACCCAGGGGCTTGGCAGGCACAGGTAGTGGTGCCGGAGGATCGCCGAACTCCGGGACCTCCGAGGAATCGACGGCTGGTGGCGTCGTGACGCGGTAGGGGCAGGTGTTGGCATCCGCGGCGGCGTCCGGTTCGGCGACAGCCGCCGGGGCGGACGTCAGCATCATGCCGATGGTCAGAGCTGTGACCAGCGCAGATGCCCGCACGGAGATCGCCCTGAACGTCATCATCGTCTGCGCAGATTAGGCGATCGAGGGCCGATTGTGCGGGAGCCACGCGGTGGCTGGTGTGGCTGAAGTTTCAAATGTGACTACTCATGACGGCCGGCGGACCCGGCGACGGTGGGTCAGCTCGGGAATATTTCTCAGCAAGATCACGGCTAAATATGACGGTAATGCTCAGGTACGCCGATCAGGCTGAAAGCGACTTCAAACAGGAGGCCTCGATGATGACGACACAAACCGTCGGTGCGAACGTCATACGCTTGGACTCGCACCCGGCTTGGCGCGCTGGTCAGCGTCGCTCGGCCGAGCTCGCCGCCGCGATGCGTCGGCATCCGGCCTTTCAATCTCGGCACATGACCGTCGCCAGCGGTAATGGCGCGGCACAAGGCCTGGGGGCCAGCTAAGAGCCAGCGGCGTTCAGAGCGACGTGGCCTGGAGGTCGACGCGGCCTAGATAGGGTGCGCCGATGCTGCCCATCCACAGCTGGCCGTCGGCCTCGACCATGCCGGTCACCATGCTGAACGACGGATGGGTGGTGCGCAGGCCCGCGACGGGATCGCCGGAGTCCGGGTCGAACGCGACCACCCACACCACCGCCTCCGGTTTCGGTTGCAGGGACGCCGGAAGGCCCCACACCATTTTTCGCAGCAGCGGCGGACCCGCGGCGAGCCGATCGGCCAGTGGGTTGGCCGGCGTGACCATCGCACACCAGATCCGGCCGTCGGCGCCGGTGGACAGATTGTCGGGCATCCCGGGCAGATTCACCGCCAGTGGCGTCACCGCCCCCGCATGGGGACCGGTAAGCCAGTACTTCGACAGCCGGCGCCCCTGCGTCTCGGCGATGACCAGCGCCGAACCGTCTGCCGTGGGCGTGACGCCGTTGGCGAAGTACAAGCCGTCGACGACCGCGGTTGCCGTCCCGTCGGATTCCAGCCGGTACAGATTGCCGCGGCCGCGGGCCTCCAGGATGGCGCCGAGGTAGTCGGCCACTGTAAATGCACTGGTTGACTCGCTGAAATACACTGTGCCATCGGCTGTCTCGGTGACATTCGAACAGAACTGCAACTTCCGGCCGTGCACCGTGTCGACCAAGGTCTCGAACGTCCCGGTACGTGTGTCCATCGCGAGCAGCCCCCGGGGGCTGTCGCACACCAGCAGTCGTCCATCGCCGGCGCAAGCCAACCCGAGGGGGCGACCCCCGGTGTTCCCGACGATCCGCGGTCCGCCCTCACCGGGACGTAGCGCGACGATGCTCCCGTCGAGCGCACCGGTCCACAGGCATCCGTCGGCGTCGACGACAACGTCTTCCGGCTCGCCGCCGGGCACCGGAACCAGAGTGATCTGGGCGGTCGGGAACTCCGGCAGCGGATCGACAGGCGGCGCCTGCCACCGGACCGGATCGATGCGCGGCTTCGACATCTGACCAGTCTCGCCGAAGTCGCATCCGAACAGGCCGGTACTCGCATTTTCGCTGCGCCCGCACCAGCTGGGCGGGTCGGTCGCTACATCCGCCGGCTGGCCTCGGTGAGCACGCTGCGCAGGATGTCGTAGATCGCGTCGAATTCCCGCTGCCCACAAATCAGCGGGGGCGCCAACTGGATCACCGGGTCGCCGCGGTCATCGGCGCGGCAATACAGACCGGCCTCCCACAGTGCCGGTGTCAGGAAACCGCGCAGCAGCCGCTCGGACTCGGCGTCGTTGAACGTCTCTTTGGTGGCCTTGTCCTTCACCAACTCGATGCCGTAGAAGAAGCCTTCACCGCGGACGTCGCCCACGATCGGCAGGTCGGAGAGCTGCTCGAGTGTGGACCGGAACGCCGGGCCCATCTGTTTGACGTGTTCGTTGATGCCCTCGCGCTCGAAAATATCGAGGTTGGCCAGCGCGACCGCCGACGACACCGGGTGCCCGCCGAACGTGTAACCGTGCCCGAACACGGTGTGCCCGTCGTTGAATGGCTCGAAGAGTCGATCGCTGGCAACCATCGCGCCGATCGGGGAGTAGCCCGACGACAGCCCTTTGGCACAGGTGATGATGTCCGGAACGTAGCCGAAGTCTCCCAGTGTGCTACTGCACGCGAACATCGATCCGATCCGACCGAACGCGCAGATAACCTCGTCGGAGACCAGGAGCACGTCGTACTCGTCGCAGATCTCACGCACCCGTTCGAAGTATCCGGGTGGCGGCGGGAAGCATCCGCCGGCGTTCTGGACGGGTTCGAGAAAGACGGCGCACACCGTGTCCGGCCCTTCGAACTCGATAGCCTCGGCAATGCGATCCGCGCAGTAGCGTCCGAACGCCTTGATGTCGGCGTCGTACGGCTCGGGTGCCCGGTAGAAGTTCGTGTTGGGCACCCGGAAGCCGCCCGGGACCAGCGGTTCGAACGGTTCCTTGAACACCGGGATGCCGGTGATCGACAACGCACCCTGCGGCGTGCCGTGATAGGCGATCGAACGCGAAACAACCTTGTGTTTGCCGGGTTTCCCGATCAGTTTGTAGTACTGCTTGGCCAGCTTCCACGCGCTCTCGACAGCCTCGCCGCCACCGGTGGTGAAGAAAACTCGGTTGAGGTCACCCGGCGCGTAGTCGGCGATCCGCTGGGACAGCTCGATCGCTGCCGGTGTGGCATAGGACCACAGCGGGAAGAAGGCCAGTGTCTCGGCTTGTTTGGCGGCTGCCTCGGCGAGCTCCCTGCGGCCATGCCCGACCTGGACCACGAATAGGCCGGAGAGTCCATCGATGTACTCGCGGCCCTGGTCATCCCAGATGCGCGCACCTTCGCCACGGGTGATGATCGGCGGGGTGATACCCGCGCCGTGCCGCGCGAAATGGCCCCAGAGATGACGGTTCGCGCTGGCCGCAAGGTCGGACGAGGCCGGTGGCGCAGCATTGGTGGTTGTCATCGCGTGCCCCAATTATACTGCTGCTTAATAAGTTTGAGATAGACAAGGGTTTCGGTGCCTATGACCCCGGGCAGCGCGCGGATCTTGGTGTTGAGCACGTCGAGCAGACTGTCGTCGTCCTCGCAGACCACTTCGACGATGGCGTCGAAGGAGCCTGCGGTGAGCACAACGTAATCGACCGATTCGATCGCCGCGAGCCGCTCGGCGATCTGGGTGGTGTCACCGGTGCAGCGAATCCCGATCATGGCCTGTCGAGCGAAGCCCAGCTGCATGGGATCGGTCACTGCGACGATCTGCATCACCCCGGCTTCGACCATGCGCTGAACCCGTTGCCGGACCGCCGCTTCGGACAGGCCCACAGCCTTGCCGATGCCCGAGTAGGAGCGGCGGCCGTCCTGTTGCAGCTTCTCAATAATCGCCTTGGACAGGTCGTCCAGCGGAAATGAGGTGTCGGGGCGGGAGTGGTTTCCCCGCAGGGAGACGGGTTCGGCGGCGTGCGAGGCACCCGGGTTGGCCATGGCAGTGATTGTGCACGGAATCCGTCGCAGCAAGCAACCATGACCGTGAATTCGCTTGTTCGGGGTGGTTATTGCTGCCGTAATGCTTCGCATGGATAGAGGGGTCGCGATAGCGTTGAGCGATGACCGTGGCAGGTAGCTGGATCGACGGTGCGCCGGTGGCAACCGGCGGCATCGAGCACGTGGTGGTCAACCCCGCGACGGGCGCGGCCGTTGCGACGATGGCGTTGGCCCAGCCTGCCGACGTCGACGCCGCGGTCTCCTCGGCGCGCGCCGCCCTGCCCGATTGGGCCGGTGCCACCCCGGCCGAACGGTCGACGGTCTTGGCCAAGCTGGCGAAGCTGGCCGACGAGGCCGCCGACGTCCTGATTGCCGAGGAGGTCGATCAAACCGGGAAACCGGTTCGGCTGGCAAGGGAATTCGACGTACCCGGCAGCATCGACAACATCGACTTCTTCGCCGGCGCTGCGCGTCACCTCGAAGGCAAGGCCACCGCGGAGTACTCCGGAGATCACACGTCATCGATCCGACGGGATGCCGTCGGTGTCGTCGCCACCATCACGCCGTGGAACTACCCGTTGCAGATGGCTGTGTGGAAGGTGTTGCCCGCGTTGGCTGCCGGCTGCTCGGTAGTGATCAAACCGGCCGAGATCACGCCGCTGACAACGCTGACGCTGGCCCGATTGGCCACCGAGGCGGGGCTGCCCGCCGGGGTGCTGAACGTGGTTACCGGTGCCGGCGTCGACGTCGGCACCGCACTGGCCGGGCACGCTGACGTCGACATGGTGACGTTCACCGGTTCCACGGAGGTCGGGCGCAAGGTGATGTCCGCAGCAGCCGTACACGGGCATCGCACCCAGCTCGAACTCGGTGGCAAGGCGCCGTTCGTGGTGTTCGACGACGCCGATCTGGACGCGGCGATCCAGGGTGCGGTCGCGGGGTCGCTGATCAACACCGGGCAGGACTGCACCGCAGCCACCCGGGCGTTGGTGGCGCGAGACCTCTACGACGACTTCGTGGTCGGCGTCGCCGAGGTGATGGACCAGATCGTGGTCGGAGACCCGCATGACCCAGACACCGACCTCGGCCCGCTGATCACCTCGGCGCACCGCACCAAGATCGCCGGCATGGTCGGGCGGGCGCCGGCCGAGGGCGGCCGGATCGTGTGCGGCGGTTCGACTCCGGATGGGCCCGGTGCGTTCTATCGGCCGACGTTGGTCGCCGACGTCGATGAGCGTTCCGAGATCTACCGTGAGGAGATCTTCGGGCCGGTGCTGACGGTCCGGTCGTTCACCGACGATGACGACGCGATCCGGCAAGCCAACGACACCGCCTACGGCTTGGCGGCCTCGGCGTGGACACGTGATGTGTACCGGGCGCAACGGGCGTCGCGGCAGATCCACGCCGGCTGTGTGTGGATCAACGACCACATTCCGATCGTCAGTGAAATGCCGCACGGCGGTTTCGGCGCGTCCGGCTTCGGTAAAGACATGAGCCAGTATTCGCTCGACGAATACCTCACTATCAAGCACGTGATGAGCGACATCACCGGTGTGCCCGACAAGGCGTGGCACCGAACGGTTTTCACCAAACGTTAAGTGGCTGCGACTAATCGGAGCGCGGTACGACGATCACCGGAATGTCGACGCCGGCGAGGATGCGAGCCGCCGTCGAACCAAGGAAGATCCGCTGCGGTGCGGCGAACCTGCTGGAGCCGACGACGAGCAGATCGCCGTCGTCCCAATTAAGTTTCTTGAGTGCCGATTCCAGCGTCATGCCGTCGGCGACCAGGGAGCTGATCTCCGGTGAGTCGGGAAGCGCGCGGATAGCGGCGGCGAGGTTCTCCTCGACGGCCGCGACTTGGAGTTGCCGTAGCGCCCGGGCGCTGCCGGCCTCGGCGAGGTTTTCCGCCGATA
>CAZCHU010000091.1:0-13630 GCA_964498215.1 uncultured Mycobacterium sp.
CCATGTATCCGGCGTTCTCGGAGACCCGGGCCATCGTCAGGATGTAGCCGTCGTCAGCGGTGTTGGCGCCGACGAAGTGCCACCACACCATCACCGCGGTGACCAGCCCGTCCAGTGGGGTCATCGACCACCACCGCGGCGGCAGAAAACGTCGGTGTCGCATACCGTCGGCGTTGTCCAACACGTGCAGCGCACCGAGGGCGACGATCGTCATCGCTACCCCGATGATCATCGCCAAGAGCTTCAGCACAGTCGGCGAGGTGCTGTACCGCGAATCGATGGTCGCCGAGAACTCCAACCCCGGGGGGGCCGGGCCGGACAGGTCGGTGAAGACACCAACGATCTGGGGCCGGAAGTCGTAGCCGCCGCGCTCGCCCCGCAGCGTTTCGTCCGGATCGGCTGGGTTGTCGCCGTCCGGTGGCGCCGTCAAGCCGACGAATTCGCCGGTGACCTTGTCGGCGTGCGCGGTGAACGTCAGCTTTTGGCACGCGGGGCTGAGGACCTGGTCCAGGGGCGCGCTGACGACCGGTGTGTTGCGCACGATCACGAGCAGGTCGTTGTTCACTCGCTCGATGAGCAGACCGCGATCGATGGCCTTGGGTGCCTGCTTGGGGACGGTGGACAACAGCACGGTGCGTCCCGGCTGGTTGAGGCCGGCCGCGGCGCTGCACGGCACGCTGACTTCCAAGTCGGTGGCCACATAGCCGATCAGCGGTGCATTGACGCTGGCCAACACGCCGTTCTGCGGCCAGGTCAACTCTGCGGTGGTCTGATTGACCGGCAGTAGCGGTGTGGCCACGGCCAGGACCGCGCCGATTACCCCGGCGACGATCGCAATGAGCCGCGCAGTGCGGTGGTTGCCTCCGTTGCGTTGCTTGGTCGGCTCCGCCGACGGACCCGCCTCTGGCACCACGGGGCTAAATGGTAATTGGCTTGCGGATGGCCAGGACGAACGGCCCGATGGTGGACACGTCAAAACGGGGATCGTCGAACAGCGCGCTGTCTAACGCGACCTGGTAACGCCGCACGTTGGGCTGGTTCGGGTAGACGTCGGAGGCCAGCCGCAGGGTATAGGTGTCTGCCGCTGCCGCCGTGCCTCCCGAGCCGTCGTGGCGCATCAGGAACACCGTCGGCGGTTCCCAGGGCATCGCGTCCAGCTCCGCGATGAATTGATCGGCATCAGACAGCAGGGCCCAGCCCTCGATGGCTTCGGCCCGCTGCTCGAACTGTGCCAACGGATTGGCATAATGCGAGGTCAGCCCCTGAAACCCGTAATACGGATAGAAGGACAGGAAGCTGTAGTCGGCGGTCAGCACCACGGTCTCGTTGCGGGGCCGACCGGTCACCTCTTGTATCCGGGCATCGATCTCGCGGTAGTACCGCGCGGGCCCCGGCGGGCGACGGTCGGCCCGCTGGCCCGAGCCGTCGGTGTCGGTATAGGCGACGGCAATGTCGGGGCGCAGCACGTTGGGAATGTCCTGGCTGAAGGTCACCGCGCCGAGGGCGCCGACCGCGGTAGCGGCCGCCAGCACCCGGTGTGCGTTCTGCCGCTGGACGCGGGCAGCCACCGCCCGGGCCGCCTCAATGAACCCGAAGGCGCCCGCCGCCGTCAGCAGTATGGTCAGGGTCGGTTGCAGTCGGAACGACAGCAGCGTGGTGCCGGCCAGCGTGGTGAGCATCGACAGCAGCGACCAGGCGTAGACCGTCAGGACCGCGATGGCCAGCGCTCCCGCCCGGGTCGAGGTGCGGGCACAGCTGACCAGCCAGAGGGTGCCGAGCATGCACAACGCTCCGAGCAGGGTGAACTGCAGCATCGGGAACGACAGTTCAGCGCCGTCCGCGGGCAGGTAATGCTGGGCAGTGCCGGTGTCGGCCGGCGTGCCCCTCGCAGCCGCGAGCAGGTAGGGGCCCCACCCGATGAGGGCGAGCAGGCCGGAGATTGCCGCGATGGTCAGCAGTCGCAGGAGAGGGTCGAGCTCCTTGCGCGCCAGGGCCAACGACACCGCCATGATGGACAGCGTGAACGCGGCGTAGGCCAGCAGGAGCGTGTAGAACAGCGCAGCGATGCCGAGGAAAATGCCCACCCCGACCACCGCTGCCCAGCCGCTGTGTCCGTTTCCCGGGTCGCTACGCCGGCGGGCGCTCAGGCCCGACCAGGCGAGTACGAATATCGGCGGCAGCAGCACCGCGATGATGGCGGCATACGGCTCGGCGGGCGAGTACGCCAATGTTGCCGCCGCGGTGGCGGTCGACACCACCAGTGCGTACTCAAAGCGAATCATGTTCGCCCACAACACGAAAGCCAACACAATGGCGATGGAGATCGAGACAATCGACCAAGGCTTGAACATCTCCCAAGCCGGGGTGCCGGTGAGGTCGGCGAGCCGCCCGCCGATCCAGAACCATCCCGGTGGGTAAAACGGCGGCAAGCCGATGTAGGTCATGTCGTGCAGCTCAGGCGAATCCGTGAGCCGGGTCAGATATTCGGTGCGGAACTGCTGGTCCACTGAAATGCCGAACAAATAGAGTCTGGTGGCGCCGAGCGGCATCGCGAGGGTGACCAGAGAGAACGCGGCCAGCATGATCACCGCACCGATGCGGGCGAGTGCCCGCCGCTGGCGCCGCCACGCCAGGCCGCACGCCAACAACCCGATCAGGCAGGCGACCTGTCCGACCGTGGTCAGTGCGTGCAACTGATTCGACGAGTTGTAGGCAGGCCAGTCGACCCGAGCGATCGCGGTCAGCGCGACAACGGCGACCAGGACGGTGACCGCGATCGCGGCGACCATCTGGCCGGCAACCCTCAATGGCGCGGCCAGCACGGGTGGCATCAGATGGGAAGCTTGCGGAAGATGGGACGGGGGACGTGGCGCAGCACCATCATCACGTAGCGGAACGCTCCGGGCGCCCACACGAGATCCTTGCCTTTGGCGGATGCGGTGACCGCCAGCTCGGCGACATACTCCTTGTCGACGGTTAGCGGTGCTTCCTTGACATGTGCGCTCATCCGGGTGCGTACCTGGCCCGGTCTGATCACCAACACGCGAACCCCAAACTCCCGCAGGGCTTCTCCGAGTCCCAGGTAGAAGCCGTCGAGGCCGGCTTTGGTGGAGCCGTAGACAAAATTCGAACGCCTGACCCGCTCACCCGCCGCGGAACTCATCGCGATGATCCGGCCGAAGCCCTGGGCGCGCATCTTTTCGGCTACCAGTACGCCCACCGAAACCGCTGCGGTGTAGTTTATTTCGGCGATTTGCACGGCTTTACGCTGGTCTTGCCAGAGCTCCTCGGCGTCGCCGAGTAGTCCGAACGCCACGATCGCGACGTCGACGTCCCTGGGGTTCTTCCCGCCCCAGGCCGCCTCGATGACCCCGGGGTGGCTAGCGGTGTCGACGGCGTCGAAATCGATGACCTCGACCGATTTGGCGCCCGCCTGCTCCATCTGGGCTTTGGCCGTGTCGCGCATGGGGTCACCCGGTATGCAGGCAAGTACGACATGGGCATGTGCGTCGCGCAGGTAGCGTTCACAGATCGCCAGGCCGATCTCGGAGGTGCCGCCCAGAAGCAGGATCTTCTGAGGGTTCCCCGTCGCATCAAAGACCATGTGGGTACACCATCTAGAGCAACTCCAATCGTCGGGCCATGTCTGAGGCGAACACCGCATCGGGGTCTACCTTGCGGCGCAGGGCAATCCACTCGTCGATCCGCGGATACATGGCATGGAACATCTCAGGGGTGGTTCGCGAGTCCTTGGCGGTGTACAGCCGTCCGCCGAACTCGAGCACGCGGCGGTCCAGGCTGTTGAGGAAAGCATTGAGGCCAGGTTCGATCTGAAAGTCGACGCAGACGTTCCAGCCTGGGATCGGGAAGCTCAGTGGCGCTTGGTTACCGGGACCGAACAGCTTGAACACGTTAAGGAACGAGTAGTGGCCAGAACGTTGAATGTCGTACATGATTCGCTTGAACTCATCCACGGCCTCGGTCGGCACCACGAATTGGTACTGGCTGAAACCGGCTGACCCATAGGCGCGGTTCCACTGACCCACCATGTCCAGCGGGTGGTAGAACTGCGTCAGATTCTGCGCCTTGCCGCGGTAGGTCTTGCCCATCCGATACCACAATGCCGTCATCGCACCGAAGATCGGCTTGTTGCCCAACCCGCTCGGAAATATGTCGGGTGCGGTGAAGTATTGGGGCGCATCGAACTTCAGCGGATCGCGTTGCAGCTTCTTCGGAAGCTGGTCGACGGTGGCCAGCGAGCCGCGGGAGATCACCGCCCTGCCGAGCTTCGGCGGTGCGCTCATCGCGTCGAACCAGGCGCTGGAGTAGGTGTAGTTGTCTTCGGTGCCGTTGCTGTGGAAGGCGATGGTCTCGTCGAGGCCGCCGGTGACGTCGCCGTCGGCGATGAAATAGGCGCTCTCCGTCGGCGTCATCTCGATGCTGGCGCGCAAGATGATTCCGGTCAGCCCGTTGCCGCCGACGGTCGCCCAGAATAAGTCGGCCTCGGTTCCTGTCGGAGTCAGGTGACGGACCTCTCCGTCGGCGGTGAGCAGGTCCATCGAGCGCACGTGGTTGCCGAAGCTGCCCGCGCTGTGGTGGTTCTTGCCGTGGATATCGCAGGCGATCGCCCCACCGACGGTGACCTGACGGGTGCCGGGCAATACGGGAACCCATAGGCCCAGCGGCAGCGCGGCGCGCATCAGTTGGTCCAGGTTCACCCCCGCATCGACATCGACGAGATGGCTGTCGGCATCCATCGAATGGATACGGTTCACAACGCTCATGTCGACGACGAGGCCGCCGCCGTTCTGGGCATTGTCCCCGTAGGAACGCCCGAGTCCCCGCGCCAGGACACCCCGGCCGCCGCGACTGCTGTCGCCGTCGGCTATCCGGGCTACCGCTGCGACGATCACCTCGGGATCCGGTGTCGACAACACCTCGGCCACCGACGGGGCGGTGCGGCCCCAGCCGGTCAGCCGCTTCGTGGCGGTCGGAAACTCGGCGCTCAACATCGTCACAGAGGGTACCGCCTGCGGCCGGATGTTCAGCGCAGCCGGATCATCCCCCGGGTCCTGTCCACCGGAAGATGACCACTCGCTGGACGATGAAGTTGATCACCGTCGCGGTGCCCTGTGCAATCACGAAGGCGACCGGAACGCGCCAGGATTTGTCCTCGAACTGCATGTAGAGCAGGTAGTTGATACCAACCTGCACGGTGTAGGTCACGGCATACAGAAAGACCACCGCGATGAACCGCCCCGTGCTCGGTGGAGCCTGGAACGTCCACCGCCGGTTGATCAGGTAGGCGGTTGTGGTGCCCGCGATGAAACTCAGGGTTTTGGCGAGGTTGACGTGCAGCCCTGCGGCCAACAGCACAACGTAGAGGCCGAAGTCGACGATCGCCGACAGCCCGCCGGTCACGATGAACCGCCAGATCTGCGTCGTGAGACTCAGCTGGGGTGACATCGGGGGCTCGGCCACCCGGGCAGCTTACGGCTTCACTGATGCGTTCCACGTTCGGAAGGCTGGGCTGGCGCGGGAGATCCGATAGGCTCTGAGTATTCCGAGGAGGGCCGATGGACCGGTTGACGTTGGTCCGGATGGTCGGCATCTTCGTCGGTGTTCCGATCCTGGTCGCGTTGTCGCGGTACGTTTTTTCCGCCCTGGGCCTGCGCGGGGATTCGGTGTGGGTGACGTCGATCGCGGTCTGCATTGTGCTTTTCGGGGCGGCGGCGTTCTATCTGAGTCGGCGCGAGCACGAGATGTTTCGCGAGGAGCGACGAATCGCCCGTGAGCGCGTTGCCGCCGAGGCGCGCTACCGCCTTCTGGCCGATAATGCCGTCGATGTCATCGCTCACCTGCGAGGCAACGAGGTGGTGTGGATCTCGCCGTCGGTGGAGCAGGCGTTCGGCTGGCCTGCTGAGCACTGGATCGGCACCGATGTCAGCCTCCGCATGCACCCCGACGACCTCGACACCGTGACGGCCGCGTTGCGGAGGATCATTCGAGGTGAAGCGGCTTTGGCGCGGCACCGCATCGCCACCAGCGACGGCGGCTACCACTGGGTCGACGGCCGCGGAAAGGCCTTCATCGACGCCGACGGAACCGTCGATGGGGTGATCGTTGCGGTGCGCGTCGTCGATGAGCAGGTACGAGCCGAGCAGCAACTCAAGGCCGAGAAGCATCGGTTCGAGGAAGTGGTCAATAACTCGTCGTCCGCGATTTCGGTACGTGACCTGCAGCACCGGTTCACATTGGTCAACGATGCGTTCTGCCAGATGTTCGGGTTCGAGACGGTTTCGGAGGTGATCGGCCGGCTCGAATCCGAGATCTTGCCGCCGGATGTATTGGAACGCTCGGAGCGCGCGCGGGTTGGACTCATGGCCGGGGCTCGTTTCAGGGAGGACGAATCAATCCAGCTTGGGACGGAGACCATCTCGGTGGTGACGCAGCGATTCCCGCTACACGACTCAGCTGGGGAAGTCGCGGGGCTGGTGACGATACGAACCGATATCACCCACCGCAAGAAGGCCCTGCAGGAGATGGCCGAGCGAAACCGGTGGCGCGACCGCATCGAGGCGGCCATCGCTGACGGAAACCTCTTGGTCTATTCACAACCAATCGTGGACATCTCGACCCGAGAAACAGTCCAAGAGGAGCTGCTAGCACGGCTGCGCATCGCTGAGACGGGGGAAATCCTGCCGCCGAGCGAGTTCATCCCTCAGTGCGAGCGGTACTACCTGATGCCGGTTGTCGATCGGTACATGATCGAGCAGGCGCTCGTATTGGCTCGCCGCGGACGGCAGGTGAGTGTGAACATCACCGGCCAGAGCATCGGAGACGCGGCGGCGATGAACGAAATTATTCAGATGCTCACCGCGGCAGCCCCGCAGGTCGCGGATAAGGTCATCTTCGAGATCACCGAAACAACCGCAGTTGCCTCGCCCGACATAGCCAAGGCATTCTCCCGGCGCATGCGGGATCTGGGGTACCGGGTCACCCTGGACGACTTCGGGACCGGTTACGGCACGTTCACCGAACTGCGGTATCTGGCTCTGTACTCGCTGAAAATCGATCAGAGCTTCGTCAAAGATATGCTCGAAGATCCGGACGACGAACGTGTCGTGACCACGATCATCTCCGTCGCTCGGGCCTACGGATTGGCCACTGTCGCCGAGGGCGTCGAGTCCGAGGCGGTGTTGGAAAAGCTCGCCGAATTGCGCGCTGATCGCGCACAAGGGCACCTCCTCGGCGAACCGATGCCGATCGCGCGGTGACAGTGAGCGGGTCTGAGACCCGCAGAGTCCGAGCGGCAAGCGCACCCCTCGCTATGCCGACCGCCGCAGCCGGATCAGCGGGATCTTCCTGTCACCTGCCCGTACCTCGTAGTCGCCGTAGCCCGCGTACACGTCGAGAGCCTTGGACCAGGCGTCCGCGCGCTCGGCCGGGTCGGTGATTTCGGCGGCGGTATAGGTTCCGCGGTGCTTCCCTGCGAGCACCTCGACTGTGGGGTTGGCCGTCAGGTTCCGATACCAGGCGGGGTGGCCCGCTCTGCCGTAGTTCGATGCGACCAGGATCAACGAGTCGCCGTCAGCCGTATAGAGCAGTGGCAGTTGTCGGGGTAGACCGCTCTTGGCCCCCGTCGTGGTCAACAGCATCACCGGCACCGGATAGGCGCTGCTGAACCGACCGCCGCTGATGCGAAGAAGGGGTGGATCGATGCGCGGCGCAATGCGGGTGAGGAACCAATTCCCGGGTGATGACCGGCCGAACCGTTCGAGGTTGCGCTCGTAGACGCCCTTCCGGCGCCGCGGGACTGTCATACATGGAAGCTACAGTCCAGCGATCTCGCGGTCGCGGAAATAAATATCAAGCAGCCGCGAGAAGTGCCCTTTGACCCTAGGTCCGGCGCCCGATGACGGGGACCATCATGGGCATGGATGCTACATCTGCACCGGAAACTCCCGTCACCGAGCTCACCGAGGAAGATTGCTGGAAGTTGTTGTCCGGCGCCTCACTGGGCAGGCTTGTGACGACCGTGGACGGATGGACCGAGATCTTCCCCGTCAACTTCGTCGTCCAGCGGCACACACTGCTATTTCGCACCGCCGAAGGAACCAAGCTGCTGACTTCGGTGCTCAACGAAAATGTGGTGTTCGAGGCCGACGACCACAACGTGGCCGAGGGATGGAGCGTGGTGCTGCGCGGTACCGCGCGGGCGTTGTCTACGTCGGCTGAGGTCGAAGAAGCGCAGCGCGCCGGGCTCTACCCGTGGATCGCGACCCGGAAGCTGCGCTTCGTGCGCATCACCCCGGATACGTTGACGGGTCGGCGATTCGTGTTTGGTCCCGAACCGGACTGAGACGCGGATCAAACGAACGGACTAAACCCAGTACGGCACCCGCGCGCGGTACTGGCGCATTGCCAGCGCGGCGAAGATCCACCCGATCAGTGTCAGCGACAGCACCACCACCCAGTGCCGCAACTCCTGCTCGGCTCCAAGTAGCGGGGCCCGGACGATGTCGAGGTAGTGCAGCAGCGGGTTCAGCTCCACGATCTTGGCCCATTTCCCGGCGCCCTGGCGCTGTAGCGTCGCCTCGTTCCAGATGATCGGCGTCATGAAGAACAGCAGCTGGACCAGGCTGCCCAGCAGCGGGCCGATGTCGCGGTAGCGGGTGGCCAGAATGCCGAAACACAGTGCGACCCAGACACAGTTCAGCGCGATTAGGAACAGCGCGGGAATGAACGTCAGGTCGGCCCAACTCCAAGGTTTGGGAAAGATGATCGCGATGATCACGAAGATGACGATGTTGTGCGCGAACAGGATCATCTGCCGCCACACCAGGCGGTAGACGTGCACCGACAGCGGTGTCGGAAGCTGCTTGATCAGGCCCTCGTTGGCGATGAACACCTCGGAACCCTCGAGAATGGACGCGTTGATCAGGTTCCAGATGATCAGGCCCAGCGTCACATACGGAAGGTGCTCGGACAGTTCGAGTTTGAACAACTTCGAGTACAGCCCGCCCATCGCCACCGCGGTGGTGCCGGTCGCGATCGTGATCCAGAACGGCCCGAGCACGGAGCGGCGATACCGCTGCTTGATGTCCTGCCAGCCCAGGTGCAGCCACAGTTCGCGCTTGCCGAATCCACCGACGAGGTCGCCCCACGCTCGCCGAAATGTTTTGGACTGTGCGGCGGCGTCCATGAACGTCATTGGCTGAACCTTTCGCGTCGGCCTAAGCGCCGCAACCGAATCCATTCCCGGAGCCCCGCCGGGTCCCGTTGGGAGATGAGAAAATACCAGCTATAGCGCAGCCACTCCTGGGCCACGAGCTTGCGCATCCCGGGTTGGGATTGCAGGTAGCCCCGGTTTCGGTAGGTGAAGAACCGCTTGGTCTGGTTGTCCGGGTATTGCGCGTGCATGCGCCCACCCAGGATCGGTTTGAACTCGTCTCCGCCCTGTGGGTGAAGATAGGTCGCGTGCAGGCAGGTGCCGAACGGCAACCCCGACCGGAGTAGCCGGCGGTGCACTTCGGTCTCGTCGCCGCGGTAGAACAGGCGCAAGTCCGGAACACCCACTGCGTCCAGTGTGGACGCCCGAAACAGTGCGCCATTGAACAGGTGCGCGATGTTGGGCATGAAGTCGGGAAGGGTTGCTTCCGTGCGTAACTCGCTCACTCTGCGCCGCCAGACCAATCCGCGCCGGAGCGGAAACGCCAAACGTTCGGGATCGGCCAGGTCGCAGATCATCGGTGACACTTCGGCCAGTCCGTGCCGGGTGGCGCAGGCAAGTAGGGTGCTCAACACTTCGGCGTCCTGCGGCCGGCCGTCGTCGTCGGCCAGCCAAACCCACTCCGCGCCCAGGCTGAGCGCGTGGAGGATGCCCAGCGCGAAGCCGCCCGCCCCGCCGAGGTTCCGGTGCGAACCCAGGTATGTCGTCGGGACAGGTTGGCCGACCACCAGCTCGCGCACCCGGCCCGCGGGGTCGTTGGGGAAGTCGTTGTCGACGACGATGAGATGATCCGGGGGCCTGCTCTGCGAGGTGACCGCTTCCAGTGACTTGGCCAGTTCCTCGGGACGGCGATGGGTGACCACCACCGCGACAAGGGTGTCATTCATGGGTGTGTGCCGTCTCTTCCAGCACCTCGCGAACGTGGCGCGCCGCGTCCTCGCCCTCGTAGGCCCGCACCACGTCCTCGATCTCGCCTTCCATCCTGACCGTGCCGTGGTCGATCCACATGGCCGTGTTGCACAACCGCGCCAGGAACTCGTTGGAGTGGCTGGCGAACACCAGAATCCCGGAGCGCTCCACGAGGGCGGCCAGCCGGGTTTGGGCCTTCTTCAGGAAGTCCGCGTCGACGGCGCCGATGCCCTCATCGAGGAGCAGGATCTCCGGGTCGATGCTGGTCACCACCCCCATGGCGAGTCGGACGCGCATACCGGTCGAGTAGGTGCGTAACGGCATCGACAGGTAGTCGCCGAGCTCGGTGAACTCGGCGATCTCATCGACCTTGGCCAGCATCTGTTTGCGGGTCTGCCCGAGGAACAGGCCGCGGATGATGATGTTCTCGAATCCAGAGATCTCGGGGTCCATCCCGACGCCCAGATCGAACACCGGCGCGACGCGCCCCCGCACGGTCGTCACGCCCCGGGTCGGTTCGTAGATGCCTGACAGCAGGCGCAGCAGTGTCGACTTGCCTGCGCCGTTGTGACCGACCAGGCCAACCCGGTCGCCCATCTTCAGTGACAGCGTGATGTCGCGCAGCGCCTCGATGACGACGACGTTGGAGTCGTTGCGTCCGATGGCGCCCCCGGCCTTGCCCAGAAACGCCTTCTTCAGCGATCGCGTTTTGGCATCGAAGATCGGGAACTCTACCCAGGCGTTTCGCGTCTCGATGCGGGGTTCGGGGGGATTCAACGGTTCCGGGGAGCGGGCCACCCCGACCTCACAGGTACTGACCGGTGCCCGGATGCCCGGGGCCACCTCGTTGCCCGGGCACGTTCACGCCGGGCGGCAGCGCGCCCTGGCGCATCTGCTCGAGTTGTTGACGAGCCGCCATCTGCTGGGCGAACAAAGCTGTCTGGATACCGTGAAAGAGGCCCTCCAGCCAGCCGACCAGCTGGGCTTGAGCGATCCGCAGCTCGGAGTCGGACGGGACCGCGTCCTCGGTGAAAGGCAGCGTCAGCCGTTCGAGTTCATCGCGCAGCTCGGGCGCCAACCCCTCCTCCAGCTCACTGATACTGGTGCGGTGGATGTCGCGCAGGCGGCCCCGGCTCGCGTCGTCCAGCGGCGCAGCCCGGACCTCCTCGAGCAGCTGCTTGATCATTGTGCCGATCCGCATCACCTTCGCGGGCTGCTCGACGAGGTCGGTCAACGACGGTCCGTCTTCCTCTCCGAGTTCCTGTTCCTCGACGCCGTCCCGGCCAGCGCCGATGATCTCGATGTTGTCGTCGTCGGTGTTGGTTGTCATGTCCCTAGAGTGCCCCAGCATCGCTTTCCTGCTCCGGCTGGGCTCCGCGTCAGCCGTGGACGCGCGCCTCGCCGATGTCGTAGATGATCTTCTCCTACGACGGCGGTTTGTTCAGCGAGGCCGGGCCGCAATCGGCAATCCACGCCAACAGATCACTGGACTAGTATTGCTGCCCAGATGGCCTGTTTCAGTTGGGTGGGCAGGAGACGGAAGGATCGGGTATCCGTGCGAATCAGCCCGGCTCGGGCTGGTACGACGGGATCCACGACGCGCGAAGGTGGGGTGGCATGGCATACGACGTCGCCCGGGTGCGGGGATTGCACCCGTCGCTGGGCGATGGATGGGTGCACATGGACGCCCAGAACGGCATGCTTCTGCCCGACGCCGTCAGCCGTGCCGTCTCCACTGCGTTCCGGGGTTCGATGCCCACGCCGTCCGGCCCACATCCATCGGCCCGGCGGAGTGCGGCGGTACTCGATGCCGCCCGCCGCGCGATAGCGGACCTGGTCAACGCCGAGCCTTCCGGAGTGGTGTTGGGGGCCGACCGCGCGATACTGCTGACATCGCTGGCCGACGCCGCGTCCGCCCGCGTCGGGCTCGGGTACGAGGTGGTGGTCACCCGGCTGGACGACGAGGCGAACATCGAACCATGGTTGCGCGCGGCCAACCGGTACGGCGCCAAGACCAAGTGGGCCGAGGTCGACATCGAGACCGGTGAGTTGCCGACCTGGCAGTGGGAAGGCCTGGTAACCCGGCCGACGCGCATTGTCGCAATTACTTCTGCCTCTTCGACGTTGGGCGCCGTCACCGAGCTGCGCGAGGTGACGAAGTTGGTGCACGAGGTAGGTGGACTCGTCGTCGTTGACCATTCAGCTGCGGCGCCCTACCGGCTGATCGACATCGGCGAGATCGATGCCGACGTGGTCGCGGTCAATGCTGTCGCGTGGGGTGGCCCGCCGATCGGGGCTCTGATCTTCCGCGACCCCTCGATCATCGACACGTTCAGGTCGGTATCGCTGGACCCCCAGGCCACCGGCCCGGAACGCTTGGAGCTCGGATCCCACCAATTCGGGATGCTCGCCGGCGTGGTCGCGAGTATTGAATACCTGGCGAACCTCGATGATTCGGCCGAGGGCTCCCGGCGTGAGCGGCTCGCGGTCTCGATGCGTTCCTCGGCGGCCTACCTGAGCGGGTTGTTCGATTACCTGCTGACTTCGCTGCGTTCGCTGCCGACGGTGACGGTGATTGGGAGCCCGGAAACGCGCATTCCGGTGGTGAGTTTTGTGATCGACAATGTGCCCGCCGAGCGCGTTGTGCAGCGGCTGGCCGACAACGGCATCCTGGCCATAGCCAACGCGAACTCGCGCGTTCTGGACCTGATCGGTGTCGACGACATTGGCGGGGCGGTGACGGTCGGCCTGGCCCACTACAGCACCGCCGCCGAGGTTGATCAGCTGGTGCGGGCGCTCGCGTCGCTGGGCTGAGGCCGAAGATCCAGTGTTGCTAATCCAGGCGCAGTAGCACTTTGCCCGACACGTCGCCCGACGCCAACAACTCGTGGGCAGCCTGGGCCTCGGCCATCGGGAACTCCGCCCCTATTACCGGCCGCACCAGGCCGTCGCTCACCATGGGCCACACGTCGTCGACCACCCTGGCAACGATGTCGGTCTTGCCGCCAGGGCCATCGACCGGGCGGGAGCGCAGTGCGGTGGCGAGGATGCCGGCGCGTTTGGCGAGCAGCTTGCCGATGTTCAGCTCCGCTTTCACCCCACCTTGCATGCCGATGATCACCAGCCGGCCGTCGTTGGCGAGCGCATCGACGTTGCGATCCAGATAGGCCGCACCAATGATGTCGAGGATGACGTCGGCACCGGGATGATCCCCACCCGCGTTACGCACGACTTCGACGAAATCCTCGTTGCGGTAGTCGATGGTGATCTCGGCGCCCAGCTCAGCGCACAGGTCGAGTTTGTTTCGGGAGCCTGCGGTGACAGCGACTCGGCAGTTCAACGCGCGAGCCACCTGAATGGCGTGGGTGCCGATACCGCTGGCCCCACCGTGGACGAGTAGCAGCTGGGACGCCCGCAACCCGGCGGTCATCACCAGGTTCGACCACACGGTGCAGGCGACTTCGGGAAGCGCCGCCGCGTACGGCAACG
>CAZCHU010000092.1:0-11199 GCA_964498215.1 uncultured Mycobacterium sp.
CCACATGTACGCCACCGGGGCGGTGCTGCTGCCGTTCTTCTCGTTCATGACGTTCCTGATAGCCGTACCGACCGGCATCAAGTTCTTCAACTGGATAGGCACGATGTGGAAGGGCCAGTTGACGTTCGAAACACCGATGCTGTTCTCCGTCGGGTTCGTCGTGACGTTCCTGCTGGGTGGGCTCTCCGGGGTGCTGCTGGCCAGCCCGCCGCTGGACTTCCACGTCACCGACAGTTATTTCGTCGTCGCGCACTTCCACTACGTGCTGTTCGGCACGATCGTGTTCGCCACCTACGCGGGCATCTACTTCTGGTTCCCGAAGATGACCGGGCGTCTGCTCGACGAGCGTCTGGGCAAACTGCACTTCTGGCTGACCTTCATCG
This sequence comes from uncultured Mycobacterium sp., assembly GCA_964498215.1. Lineage (GTDB taxonomy): Bacteria > Actinomycetota > Actinomycetes > Mycobacteriales > Mycobacteriaceae > Mycobacterium. Next base: position 384 of record CAZCHU010000092.1, read on the forward strand.
GCTTCCACACCACGTTCCTGGTGCAGCACTGGCTCGGTGACGAAGGCATGCCGCGCCGCTACGCGGACTATCTTCCCAGCGACGGCTTCACCGAGCTGAACATCGTGTCGACGATCGGCGCGTTCATTCTCGGAGTATCGACCCTGCCGTTCCTGTGGAACGTGTTCAAGAGCTGGCGCTACGGCGAGGTCGTCACCGTCGATGATCCATGGGGCTACGGGAACTCCCTGGAGTGGGCCACCAGCTGCCCGCCACCACGGCACAACTTCACCGAGCTGCCCAGGATTCGGTCGGAGCGCCCAGCGTTCGAGCTGCACTATCCGCACATGGTCGAACGGATGCGCGCCGAGGCCCACGTGGGTCGCGCTCATGGACCCGATGACGGAGATGTCACACGGCTCGATGACGAGAGTGTCCGCACCTAACAGTGCGCTCATCGCTCCTGATCACGGTGACCGGCCGCGATCAGCCCGGCGTCACGTCGGCCCTGTTCGAGGTGCTGTCCCGTAACCGGGTGGATCTGCTCAATGTCGAACAGGTGGTCATCCGCGGACGCCTGACATTGGGCGTGCTCGTTGCGGGCCCGGATGCGGTCATAGGCGGGCCTGAGCTCCGCGCACAGGTGGAGTCGGCAATCCACGGAGTCGGCCTCGAGGTCTCCATCGAACCCAGTGACGGGCTGCCGGTACTGCGGGAGCCCTCCACGCACACGATCGTGGTACTCGGGCGCCCGATCACCGCAGAAGCATTCGGTGTCGTGGCCAGGGAAGCCGCCAGTCTCGGCGTGAACATCGACGTCATCCGCGGGGTGTCGGACTATCCGGTCACGGGTCTGGAGCTGCGAGTATCGGTGCCGCCCGGCGTGTACCGCCAGTTGCAGGCGGTGCTGGCCCGGGTGGCGGTCGAGGAAAGCGTCGATATCGCGATCGAGGATTACAGTCTGTCGCGGCGTGCCAAGCGACTGATCGTCTTCGACGTCGACTCCACGCTCATTCAGGGCGAGGTCATCGAGATGCTGGCCGCGCACGCTGGTGCCGAGGCCGCGGTGGCCGAGGTCACCGCGGCGGCCATGCGCGGCGACATTGATTTCGCCGAGTCGCTGCACCGCCGGGTCGCCACCCTCGAAGGCCTGTCCGCCGAGGTTCTCGGCGACGTGGCCCAGCAGATCGAACTGACGCCGGGCGCTCGGACAACTGTGCGTACGTTGCGGCGGCTTGGCTACCACTGCGGCATCGTCTCCGGCGGCTTCCGCCAAGTGATCGAGCCCCTGGCAGATGAGCTGATGATGGATTTCGTCGCCGCCAACGAACTCGAGATCGTCGACGGAAAACTGACCGGCCGGGTGATCGGTGATGTTGTCGATCGTCCGGGAAAAGCTAAGGCGCTGAATGATTTTGCGCAGCAGGTCGGTGTGCCGATGGAGCAGACAGTTGCGGTCGGAGACGGCGCCAACGACATCGACATGCTTGCGGCGGCCGGTCTCGGGGTGGCCTTCAACGCCAAGCCGGCACTGCGCGAGGTGGCGGATGCATCCTTGAGCTACCCGTACCTCGACACCGTGCTGTTCGTCCTGGGCGTCACCCGGGGCGAGATTGAGGCGGCCGACGCAATGGACGGAATGGTTCGACGGGTCGACATCCCCGACTGATGCCGACGCGGCGGCGAACGCCGCTCAGCCATCCTGCGATCACCGGACAGCAGCAGCACTTCAACGCCGCCTGACTACGATGGTCGGGTGCCAGCAGACAGTTCCGACGACGAGGTGGACGCCGCCGACCCCGACCTGCTGATCGATTTCGCGAAGGTGACTCTGCGGCGCGGGGGCCGGACCCTGGTCGGGCCCATCACCTGGCCGGTGGAACTCGATGAGCGATGGGTGGTTATCGGGCCCAACGGCGCGGGAAAGACGTCGTTGTTGCGCATCGCGGCGGCGATGGAGCATCCGTCGTCCGGTACCGCCTATGTACTCGGGGAGCGGCTGGGTCGGATCGACATGGCCGAGTTGCGGGCGCGCATCGGACTGAGCAGCTCGGTGCTTTCTCAGCGGATACCCGACAACGAGGTCGTGCGGGACCTGGTGGTGTCGGCGGGCTATGCCGTCGTCGGCCGCTGGCGGGAACGCTACGACGAGCTGGACTACAACCGGGCACTCGACATGCTGGAAAGCGTCGGCGCGGAACACCTAGCCGACCGCGTGTACGGCACGTTGTCGGAAGGAGAGCGCAAACGAGTGCTGATCGCGCGGTCATTGATGACCGACCCTGAGTTGTTGCTGCTCGACGAGCCTGCCGCCGGACTCGATTTAGGTGGTCGTGAGGAGCTCGTCGCCCGACTCGGCGATCTGGCGGGCGACCCGGATTCGCCGGCGCTGGTGCTGGTCACTCACCACGTCGAAGAGATCCCGCCGGGGTTCTCGCATTGCCTGATCCTGTCGGGGGGCAATGTGGTGGACGCCGGCTTGTTGACCGACGTGCTGACCGCGGAGAACCTGTCGAAGGCGTTCGAGCAATCGATCGACCTGGACGTTATCGATGGGCGCTACTTCGCGCGGCGGACGCGCAGTCGAGCTGCGCACCGGAGGCGGAAATGACAGAACCCTTGCTGCCACCCTTGCCGCCGCGACCTGCTGCGACCGTAGTGCTGATCCGTGACAAGCAGGAAGCCGACAGTCTCGAAGTGTTCCTGATGCGGCGGCACGCGGCGATGGAATTCGTCGCCGGGGTGATGGTGTTCCCCGGCGGTGGCGTCGATGACCGAGATCGCAATGCCGACGTGGCCTGGCACGGACCCGACCGGCAGTGGTGGGCCGACCGGCTCGGTGTATCGGCCGAACTGGCAGAGGCGCTGGTGTGCGCGGCGGCCCGGGAGACGTTCGAAGAGTCCGGTGTGCTGTTCGCCGGCGCCGCCGACGACCCGGACCTCCTTGTTGACGATGCCTCGGTGTACCGCGACCAGCGCGCTGCGCTGGAGAACAAGACGCTGTCGTTCGGGGAGTTCCTGCGCTCGGAGAAGCTGATGCTGCGCGCCGACCTGTTGCGTCCCTGGGCCAACTGGGTGACGCCGAAAGAGGAGCGCACCCGCCGCTACGACACATACTTCTTTGTCGGCGCGCTCCCGCAGGGGCAGCGGGCCGATGGTGACAACACCGAGACCGACAAGGCAGGCTGGGTCACCCCGCAGACGGCGCTCGACGACTTCGCCGATGGGCGCAGCTTCCTGCTGCCGCCGACATGGACTCAGCTCGACGCGATCAACGGTCGCACGGTTGCCGAAGTACTGGCTGTGCAGCGCACGATCGTCGCCGTTGAGCCGCACCTGGTCACCGACGAGGGCGGCAATTGGGAGATCGAGTTCTTCGACAGCGACCGCTATAACGAGGCGCGAAACCGGCGTGCACCCCGCGGGTACACCGATGGGGCGCCGCGCGGGTGACCGAGTTCGTCAAGACTGTCGTGGCCGACGGCGTCGCGACGCTGCTACTGTCCCGGCCGCCCACCAACGCGTTGACCCGTCAGGTCTGCCGAGAAATCACGGAGGCTGCCGCGCACCTCGGTGGCCGTGACGATGTCTGCGCTCTCATCGTGTTCGGTGGTCACGAGATCTTCTCGGTCGGTGAGGACATGTCCGAGCTGGAGACGTTGAATGCTGCCGAGGTCGAGCAAGCCGGCCGGCTACTCGGCCAGGCTGTCCACGCGCTTTCCGCGGTACCCAAACCCACGGTGGCGGCAATCACCGGGTACGCCCTGGGCGCTGGCCAGAACCTGGCGTTGGCCGCGGATTGGCGGGTCAGCGGCGACAACGTGAAGTTCGGCGCGACCGAGATTCTGGCCGGGTCGGCGCCCGCGGGTGGGGGAGCGGTCCGGCTGGCCGACACGATCGGCGACAGCAAAGCCAAAGACATGGTGTTCAGCGGACGCTTCGTCAACGCGCGCGAAGCGCTGGAGCTCGGGCTGATCGATGAGATGGTGGCACCGGACGCGGTGTACGACACGGCGGTTGCCTGGGTGAGCCGGTTTCTGGACTATCCACCGGCGGCGTTGGCGGCGGCCAAGGCCGCGTTTCGGGCCTGAGGGGGCTCTCGAGCGACGAGTGGATGCCGACAAACGTTAGGCTGCCCTGCATGACGAGTTCCGATGTCACCGACCCGGCGCCGCAGCCGCACGCAACCGCTGAGCAGGTCGAGGCCGCCCGGCGCGACACCAAGCTTGCCCAGGTGCTCTACCACGATTGGGAAGCCGAGAGCTACGACGAGAAGTGGTCGATCTCCTACGATCAGCGCTGCGTCGACTATGCCCGAGGCCGATTCGACGCGGCCGTACCCGAGGCTGTGCAGCGCGAGCTGCCCTACGACCGGGCCCTGGAGCTCGGCTGCGGTACCGGCTTCTTCCTGCTCAACCTGGTCCAGGCGGGGGTGGCGCGTCGCGGATCGGTGACTGATCTTTCGCCGGGAATGGTCAAGGTGGCCACTCGCAACGGCCTGTCTCTCGGCCTGGACATCGACGGCCGTGTCGCCGACGCCGAGGGCATCCCGTACGAGGACAACACCTTCGATCTGGTCGTCGGGCACGCAGTACTGCACCACATCCCCGACGTGGAGCTGTCACTTCGGGAGGTTGTGCGGGTGCTCAAACCGGGCGGTCGGTTCGTCTTCGCAGGTGAGCCAACCACGGTCGGAAATCGCTACGCCCGCACGCTGGCCGATCTGACCTGGAAGACGACCGTGCGGGCGATGAAGTTGCCCGGACTGGGTTCCTGGCGCCGGCCGCAGGAGGAGCTCGACGAGAACTCCCGAGCCGCCGCGCTGGAGTGGATCGTCGACCTGCACACCTTCGAGCCCTCCGATCTGGAGCAGATCGCCACCAAAGCCGGAGCGGTCCAGGTGCAGACCGCCAGCGAGGAGTTCAGCGCAGCCATGCTCGGTTGGCCGATCCGGACGTTCGAATCGACAGTACCGCCGGGCAAGCTGGGGTGGGGTTGGGCGAAATTCGCCTTCGGCAGCTGGACCACATTGTCATGGGTTGACGCCAACATCTGGCGCCGGGTCGTGCCTAAAGGCTGGTTCTACAACGTCATGGTGACGGGGGTCAAGCCGTCGTAGAGTTCGGCCTCGACGATGTGCGGTATCTCTGCAGCGATGCCGGCAAGCTGGCATTGGACACGCTAGCCCGCTATCGGCTCAGCGGTCCCGCTCTGATCGCCGATGTTGCGTCGGCCAGAGCGCTTTTCGCCGAACGCTCCGCTGTTCTCGTGGAGACCGTGACGCTGCGCCGCAAGGCGGTCCGGAAGTTCGCCGGAGCCGCCGACGTCTCGGGATGGCTGTTTACCGATGAGGCGCTCCAGCAAGCGACCGCTGGTCCGGTGGCCCAGCACCGCGCGCAAAGACTGGCCGGCCGCACAGTTCATGACGCGACGTGTTCCATCGGTACCGAGCTCGCGGCGTTGCGGAGTTGGGCCGACATGGTCGTCGGCAGTGATCTCGACCCGGTGCGTCTGCTGATGGCCCGTCATAATCTGGGGCTGGGCGGCGCGCCGGTAGCGCTGTGCCGTGCCGATGCGCTGCGGCCCGTCACCGCCGATGCGGTCGTTCTCGTTGACCCCGCACGTCGCAGCGGTTCCAGACGACGGTTCGATCCACGCGCCTACGTCCCGCCCCTGAATGAACTGCTGGACGTGTTGCGGGCTCGCGACTATGTCCTCAAGTGCGCTCCCGGTGTCGACTTCGCCGTACTTCAGCGGTTGGGATTTCGGGGTGAAGTGGAGGTGGTCTCGCTGGCGGGCAGCGTCCGGGAGGCCTGCCTGTGGTCTCCTGGATTGGCGGATACCCGCGTGCGGCGCCGTGCCACGATTCTCGACACCGCCGAACAGATCACCGACGCAGATCCCGAAGACTGCGCGGTAGCGCCGGCCGGCCGCTGGATCGTCGACCCTGACGGTGCGGTGGTCCGCGCCGGACTGGTGCGCCACTACGGGAGTAGGCACGGTCTGTGGCAACTCGATCCCGACATCGCTTATCTGTCAGGCGACCGACTACCTGACGGCGTGCGTGGGTTCGAAGTCCTCGAGCAGTTGCCGTTCAGTGAACGGCGCTTGCGCCGGGCGCTTTCGGCGCGTGCCGCCGGGGCGGTTGAAATCCTGGTCCGTGGTGTCGATATCGACCCCGATGCGTTGCGGTCGCGGCTTCGGCTGCGTGGCTCAATGCACCTGAGCGTGGTCGTCACCCGACTCGGTTCCGGGCCGGCAAGCCGGGCCACCGCATGGATATGTCGTCCCTCGCGATGACCGGCCACGTACCCTGGCAGAAACTGCGCCGTGATTCGATCGGCGCCGATCACAAGGATGGCCCGCGATGCACAATCTCGCCGCCGCTGTGTTGGCAGCAGGTGTCCTGACAGGCTGGGCGACCGCCCCGGTGGCCTCGGCCCAGTCAGCCTGTGCGGATCTGGGCGGCACGGTCGACGCCGAGCAGGTCTGTCGTGTGCATGCCGCGAACCCCACTTACCGGCTGGATTATGTGTTCCCGGCCGACTATCCCGACCAGCAGGCGCTGACGGCATACCTGACGCAAACCCGCGACGGCTTCGTCAACGTCTCGGACATGCCGGGGGCCTGGAACCTGCCCTATGTCCTCGACGGCAAGGGCACGGCCTACCGGTCAGGACCAGAGGACGCCGGTACCCGCAGCGTGGTGTTCGAGGTCTACGAGAACGTCGGCGGCGCCCACCCCCAGACCTGGTACAAGGCCTTCAACTGGGACGTCGCGAAGGAGGCTCCGATCACATTCGACACGCTGTTCAAACCCGACACCGAACCGTTGGACCTGATCTTCCCGATCGTGCAGTCCGATATCTCGCGGCAGATCGGTGTGCCTGCCCCGATTGCGCCCGCTGACGGTCTAGACCCCGCGAAGTACCAGCAATTCGCGATCACCGATGATTCGGTGATCTTCTTCTTCGGTCAGGGCGAAATGATGGCCGGGATGGGGGGAGCACTGCAGGTGACGGTGCCGCGCAGCGAGATAGCTCACCTGCTCGCCGAGTCGGGCTAACAGACGCAACCTGGTAGGAACACGCAACGAAACTAAGCCGGGGCGAATCCGTAGACGCGTCCGTCGCTGGTGGCGGTGATGATGCGTCGGTCGTGCCCGATCGACACCCCCACCGGCCAACCGGACGCACCGGTGAGGCGGTAGCTGTTGAGAGTGCGACCGTCCCCGAGGTCAAAGATCACCAGGGCCATTTCGGCAGGGTCGCTACCGTCTGACACCACCGTGTAGCCGACCCCGGCGAGACTGGAGGTCGACAGCGGTGAGGTGTCGTCGCGGTTCCAAACCGGCTCGCCGTGCTCGCCGGCGTCGCGGATAGCCATCAGTCGGGCTCCCGGCCCGCCGCCGGCGACGATCACCCCGTCCGGGGTGACCGACGGTGGGGTCTGGGCAAGATAGTTGAGCGGAATCGACCACTTCGCGGTGCCGTCCTCGCTGTTGATCGCCCACAGTCTCTCGTCGCGACCGTTGACGTACACCGTCGAACCGTCCGCGGACAATACCGGGCTGGCCAGCGGACCGTCGCCAACGGCGTCGCTGGTCCACTCGCGGGTAAGCAGCGGCGTGCGCCCCGGCCGGTACTTCAGACCGACGAGCACGGGGGTGTCGGCGCCCGGCTCCCACAGCGTCAGCACCACGGTGTTGGTCGCGTCGGAATACGCTGGGGCCGCGGCCACCGGGCATTCCGGGCCGGCCGACCGGCAGTCGGCGAGCCCGCGTTGGGCGTCGGTCGGGTCGAGGCCGGCCACCAGATCCAGCGAAGTGCCGGTCACCGTGCCGCGGTGGGCATCGAAGACGAGTACCTGGCCCAGGTGCGTGACCACCAACAGGTTGCCCGGGGACAGGAAACGCATCGTCATCGGCATCCCGATCACCGGTCGGCGCCATCGGACCCATTGGGTAGGGGGGAATGACAGCACCGCCCCGGGCTGACCGACGTACAGGTTGTCGAAACCGTCGAACAGCGGGCTGGACTGCGGGCCTCCAGGTTCACCGTCCTGGACGAGCCTCGTGCACCAGCGTTGCCGCGCGTGATTGTCGGTCTCCCAGACCATCAGCGAGCAGCCGGCATCGGTTTGACCGTTGACGGCCAGCTGGCTGCCGGAGCCGAGCGCCGGCTGAGCGTCCAGGTCACCTTTGATTGACCGTACCCACTCCAGGCGCAGCGCATCGGCCCCGCTGACGGGCGAGTAGCTGCTGTTCTCGGCATTCCCGTATTGGGCGGCCCAGCCCGTCGCGGCCCGGGCCTCAACCCAGTAATCGGTGTTGCCGCAGCCCGCGAGCACGCCGGTGACCAGCGCCGTTACGGCCAACGCGATGATTCGCCGGAGCACGGGATCCCCTCTGAATGTGGTGACGGTCTAACGCGCCCGCGTGTTGTTCGAGCTCACGTGAGGGTAACCGTTCACCAGCCATCGGCTGGCGTAGGCTGTCCGCCCATGACGACGATGTGGGGCGCGCCGCTGCACAAACGCTGGCGAGGCTCGCGGTTGCGAGATCCACGTCAGGCCAACTTTCTCACGGTCGCATCGCTGAAATGGGTGGTCGCCAATCGTGCGTACACCCCGTGGTACTTGGTCCGGTACTGGCGGCTGCTGAAGTTCAAGCTGGCCAATCCGCACATCATCACCCGTGGCATGGTGTTCATCGGCAAGGGGGTCGAGATGCAGGCGACCCCCGAACTGTCTCAGATGGAGATCGGTCGCTGGGTACACATCGGTGACAAGAACACCATCCGCTGCCATGAAGGTTCGCTACGCATCGGCGACAAGGTGGTGCTCGGCCGTGACAACGTCATCAACACCTACCTCGACATCGAGCTGGGCGACTCAGTACTAATGGCCGACTGGTGCTATGTCTGTGATTTCGACCACAGGATGGACAGCATCGAACTGCCGATCAAAGATCAGGGCATCCTCAAGAGCCCGGTGCGGATCGGGCCCGATACCTGGATCGCAACGAAGGTATCGGTGTTGCGGGGGACCAGCGTCGGGCGTGGTTGCGTGCTGGGGTCACACGCGGTGGTCAAAGGCGACATTCCGGACTTCTCCATAGCTGTCGGCGCTCCCGCGAAGGTGGTCAAGAACCGAAAAACGGCGTGGGAGACATCGGCCGAGCAACGGGCGGAGTTGGCCGCGGCGTTGGCTGATATCGAACGAAAGAAAGCCTCCCGCTAGCGATTCGGCAGCGGACGATCGACGATCGGCCGGCGCGGGTGCGGTCGGCGCTCAGCGCGCTTGGCGGCCACGTATACCTGCGCTGTCTCGGCGGCCACCGTCTGCCAGGCGAACTCCGATGTGAGGCGCTCGCGGGCTGCCTCGGCGCGTTGTGCAGCGGCGGTCGGGGAGTCGAGTGCTACCCGGACCGCGGCTGCCAGGGCGGCCACGTCGCCGGGCGGGTGGGACAACCCGGTCACGCCGTCGATGACTGCCTCGCCGAGGCCGCCCGCGTTGGAGGTGACCAGAGGAGCCCCGGCTGCGGCCGCTTCGAGTGCGACGATGCCGAACGGCTCGTAGCGGGACGGAAGGACGGCGACATCAGCGCGGTGCAGCAACGCTAGAAGTTGCGAATGATCAACCATGCCAACAAAGTTCGTCGCTTTGAGGACCCTGTGCTTGCGGGCCTGCTCTTTCAGAAAGTCGAGCTGCGTGCCCTCTCCGGCGATGGTCAGCGTGGTTCCGGGATGTGACCGACGGATCCGGGGTAGCGCGGCGATCGCGTCATGCACGCCCTTCTCGTACTCCAGCCGGCCGAAGTACAGCAGCTCGGCGGGGCCGCGGCGTCGAGGACGTGCCGCGAACGGCCAACCGTGGGTATCGATCCCATTGCGGATGACCGAGATATCGCCGAGGTCCGGACCGAACAGCGTGCTGATCTCGTCTCGCATCGAGGCCGAGCAGGTGATCAGCGAGTCCGATTCGCGCACCAGCCACGACTCCAATGCATGGACCTGGCGGCTCACCGGGCCCGTCACCCAGCCGGAATGCCGGCCCGCTTCGGTGGCATGGATGGTGGAAACCAGTGGTACGTCGAAGGACTCAGCCAACGCGACGGCCGGATGCGCGACCAGCCAGTCGTGCGCGTGCACGATGTCGGGCCGCCAGTCCGATAGTCCGAGACCGGCGCGGACCATTGCATGGCCCATGGCCAGAGCCCAGGCCATCATGTCCGCACCGAAGGTGAATTCGTGTGGATCCTCGGCGGCGGCGATCACGCGCACGCCCTCGGCGAGCCTGTCGCTGGTCGGGTGCGAGTGCGGATCGGTGGCCGTCGGCTGGCGGCTGAGAACAACCACGTCGTGGCCTGCCGTGGCGAGTTCGGTCGCCAGGTGATGCACGTGGCGTCCGAGCCCACCGATCACCACCGGCGGGTACTCCCACGACACCAGTAGGACCTTCATCTTCATGCGCTCGGCAGTCTCCGCGCGTCGAGCGCCCCGAATAGCCCGTCGGCCCGGTTCCATCCCTCGGCCAGGCGCTGCGCGTGCTGACGGCGACCCGCGGCCAGCGCACCGGCAATCTCACGGGTGGCGTGTGCATGCAGGTGGGCGCGGTACCGTGCGTAGTCGGCCGCCGAATCCTTACTGACCATGAACGGCCAGTCGCTGGACACGGTGAGCAGCGTCTCGCGCAGGATCTGATCGGCCACAAGGTCCCTCGACGTCGGCGTGCCCGGCGACCCCGATTGGGCGAGTGCCTTGTCGACCGTTGCCAGCGCGACGTCGACGACCTCGCCGTTGAGTTGGACCAGGTCGGCTACTTGGTCGCCCGCCCA
>CAZCHU010000092.1:11299-13534 GCA_964498215.1 uncultured Mycobacterium sp.
ACCAGGTCGGCTACTTGGTCGCCCGCCCACACCTGCCAGTCCTTGCCCGAACCCCACGAACTCGGGGGCAACTCGACGGATGTGCCGACGTAGCCGTCGGCCACCGCGTCCGACAACGTGCCAATGCGTACCCCGGCGGCGGGTAGTGCGCGCATCACCCGTTCTAGCCAGACGGGTCCCTCGTACCACCAGTGGCCGAACAGTTCGGTATCGAAGGCGGCGATGACGTGGGCGGGTCGACCGGTGCGCGCGCTCTCGCTCGTCAGGCGCCGCCGAACGGTTTCGACGAAATCGGTTACGTGAGCGTCCACGGCGGCGTCGGCGCGCTCCGGGTCGTAGGGCGCCTTGGCCTCCGAGGGTACGTTGCGTCCGGTCACCCGTGCGGGCTTGAGTCCGGTGGTGTGGTCGTAGGTGTGGAAATCGCGGTAGGCGCCGTGGCCGGGATAGCCGGATTTGGGCGACCAGACGCGGTAGCTGACCTGTAGGTCACGACCGAATGCCACAACGTCGGAGCCGGCGACCGGCCGACCCACCGCGGTGTCGCCGTGCAGTGTCGGTCCGTCGACCATGAAGTGGCCGACGCCGGCCGCGGCGTAGTCGAGCTCCATTCCGGGGGCGTATGCGCACTCCGGAGCCCAGATTCCGGTCGGTGTGCGTGAGAGTCGCTGCTGTGCGTCGGCCAGTCCCTCTCGCAGGGCGAACTCCCGGAGCCGCGGGTTCAGCAGCGGCTGGAACGGGTGCGCCAGCGGGCCGCCCAGCAGCTCGATCACCTCGCTGTCCAGCAGCTCGCGTAACACCGGACTGCCGCCGTGACGCCATAGGGTGTCGAATTCCGTCAGCTCCCGTTCGGCTTCGGCATAAACATGTGATCCCAACTTGCGCAGCGCTTCTGGAGCCGATGCCGGCGCAGTCCCCGAAGACGTCCGAACGGTTGCGGCCTCGAGTGCACGCAACTGCCAGTTGGCCAGCCAGTGATGCATACCCTGCAGGCAATACGGGTCGTCCAGCTGTGCGGCCACCACCGGTGTGACACCCAGGGTGACCAGATGTCGACGGTCTTCGGCGGCAAGGGTGCGCAATACCCGCACCAGCGGTAGGTAGGCCGCCGACCACGACTGGTAGAGCCACTCCTCGCCGACCGGCCAGCGCCCGTGATGGGCCAGCCAGGGCAGATGCGTGTGCAGGACCAGGGTGAAGAGTCCTGGAACCTTCACGGGCGTACCGCGATCGCTACGAGATCCAGGCTGTCATCGATGGGTCGGTCATCGCGTGTCCCGCTTTCCACCAGTTCGAAGTCCTCGGCGCTCACCGATGCGACGTCGGCGAGTAGGTCGGCCGGCCAGGGCGCGTCGGCCAGTGCGCGCGCAACCTGGGCGTCGATGATGGATCCGCCGTGGCGAGCGTCGAGTTCGGCAAGACGGTCACCATGAAAAACTCCGTGGACGCTGTCGATGTCGAAACCGCCCGACGCGAGGAGCTCAGTGAGTTCACCGGCGTTCAGCTCGCGGGTGTGAAAAGGGTTGACAGGCGTATCGCGACCGGGGGAGAACGTGATGCGGTTGGGGGTCGACATGAGTAGGACTCCGCCGGGTCGCAGCACCCGCAGGCACTCGGCGACAAACTGTCCCTGGTCCCAGAGATGTTCAATCACCTGGAAGTTGACCACGACATCGATGGAAGCGCTCGGCAGTGGCAGCTCGGCCAGGTTGCCCCGGCGCATGTCGACGCGGGGATACCGTGCGCGGACGTGGGCAACCGCGGATTCGTCGTAGTCGAGCCCGATCACGTGGCGTGCGACGTCGGCGATGAGGTCGGCGCCGTAGCCCTCGCCGGAACCTGCCTCGAGCACCTCGCGGTCGACGCAGTGGTCGGAAAGGCGTCGATAGACGACTTCGTGGCGGCGAAACCAGTAATTCTCCTCGGGCAGACCGGGAACGGTCCGCTCGCCGGTCAGCGCCATCGGGGGCTTGTCCGGCGTCCCCGGCCCGGTAACAGATGCGGTCATTGCAAGGCAGGCTAACCCGGAACCGCCCGGAGGCGAACTGCTCGTCGAAGCCGGCCTGCTCGCGGGGCCGGCGGATCACGATCTCCGACCAGCTATGGTGATTCTGCGAACCAGCACAAGTTACTTACGGGTAACATGTGCGAGATTAGTTGAGACGTGATGTTTCAGGCCGGTCACCGGCCCCGTCGAGGAGGACGAACCAGAGTCATGACGAACATCGTGGTCCTGAT
>CAZCHU010000093.1:0-13468 GCA_964498215.1 uncultured Mycobacterium sp.
GCGGCACCGGTGGGGCCGGCGGTGAAGGAGTTGCTGGCGGGCGTGGCGGGACCGGCGGAGACGGTGGTGGGGCATTTGTGATCTCCAGCGAAGGCGGCGACGGCGGCACCGGCGGTAGCGGCGACGATGGGAACAACCCTGGCCGTGCGGGGCGAGCCGGTACCCCCGCCGGAGGCCCCGGTTTGACTGGCGGCGAAGGTGGCGAAGGCGGCGCGGGCGGCGCGGGGAACGTGGCGGATAGTGGTGACGGCGGCGACGGCGGCGGTGACGGTGGCGACAGCGCTGACTGACATGATTTGCCGACCGGGGCCCCGCAATGGTGGGGCCTGTTAACCCGAATCGGTCGTGCGCTTGACTGCTTGGCCGTGCTGTTAACGGTGGTTTGCGCAGGCCATTTGCGCTTCGTAGGCATGCTCATTGAGTCGGGTCGCGTTCTCATTGAGCGAGTCCCCACCGCGGCGCAGGCCCATCACCAACAGCAGCTTGGTAGCCTGCGCCGACCAGGACTGCATCGGATCGGATACTTCCGGCGGCAGCCCCGGCACCCGGGAGGCGTCTAGGGCCGCGGCCGCCGCCCCGCGAAGGGCGGTGCGGCCGAGCACATTCGAGCTCTTCACCTCGGGGTCGGAGTAGTCCACGTAATCGCCGCCACCGGAGGTCGCGTAGGCGAAGTCCCGGTAGTTCAACGCCGCGATGGCGATCGCCCGGTCGAACTGCTTGCACGCCTGCGCCACTGGATTGCCGGCTTGGGATGCCGCCAGCGAGGCATTGGCCGGAGCGCTTGGCCCCACCGGATCGCGTGGAGCGCCTGGATCGCCCGGAGGGGTTGGGTCGGCCCAGGCCACACCGGCAGACATCGGGATCGTCAGCACGGCAGCAACCACGAGCGCGCCCTTCCGGATGGTCAAGACAACTCCCTTCGACGCCGGTGATTCCGCCCGAGGTTACCGGCGAAGGTGCGCATGCGGTGCATCCCAACGCGAACTTCCCCGATTGGACAAAAAATTCACCGCCAGGTAACGAATCGATTTGCCACTTCGATAATCGGGTGTCAAGGTGATGTTGTTACGAATTAGTCAACCCAAAGTTCTGTTGCACGTTGGTCATGTCAGGATCTCGGTTTCAGCACGAAATCGGCAGCGAGGAGATTACGGGGATGCTGCGTTTCCTAGGCCCTCTGTTATTGGTCTTCCTGCTGGCGATCACCGCGACGGCCCCCCAAGGCCTCGCCCAACCGGCGCCCGCCGACACCGATCCGGTCGTTCAGCCCGTCGGCAACGCAGCGCCGCCGCCGGGGCTGGCCGCACCCATCGCCTCCGCCCAGCCGGGAAATCTCACCACTCCGGATGGGTGGGTGCTCAACGTAGAGGCGCGCAGCGAGTCCCTCCAGCCGGTTACCTCGCTGACCAACTCGCCGTGGTCGCGCGAGTATCGCGTCGACGGAAGATTTGAGGGCACCGTAACGGGCTCGGGCACAACCCAACTCACTGGCGGCACGCTGGAGGCTGGCTATCAGATCGGCTGCGGCATCCTGCAGGACACCATTGGTTCAAACACGAGTGGCACAATTCTCGGTGGCGTTTCCATTCCGTTCGTCAGCGGGTCCATCCTTCCCTTCGTGTTCGGCGGTCAGGTGGGCACTGAGGTTGAGATCGATCTGTTGCCAGGCGAAGTGAACATCGTTCCGGTGGGCAAGAAAGAGTTCGAGGGCACCACGGCGAACGTCAATATCACCGGTTTTCGCATCCAGGTCGACGGCTGTGCCGGCCAGTCCTTCATTCGTTCCTATGCGACCTTCACGAGCTCCACCGACGACACCGAGGACATCGTGACCTACCTCGGCGTTACTCGGGCGATCTAGTGGACGAAGGGAAATCAGACCTCATGTCGCTGCGATTTGCTACAGCCCTGGCGGGCATCGTCCTCGCTGTCGGCGCCGCACCGCTCGCAGTGGCGGATCCAGCGGTACCTCCGCCCCCTACGCCCGCTCCAGCGGAAGCGGTGCCGGGGGCCGACGCCACGCCACTGCCGCCCGGGCCTCCTCCAGCCGATGGGGTCGCGGTGGCAAACGCGACGATGCCAGACCCACCGCTGGACACCGGCGCGGTTCCTTCCGAAGCTCCGGTCACCGCCGAAACCCTCGACGGCCGCACAATCACCGTGGCAGCGAAGGACGAGACTCAGCTGCCGGTGGCCCCGTTGACCACGTCGCTGGCGTCCCGGGACTGGGTTGTGGGGGGTACGTTCACCGGTGAGACGGGTTCGGTGGGTGGTGGCACCCTTGAGGTCGGATATCAGATCGGTTGCGGCGTGGAGCTGGACAGGGTCAATCTGTACGGCGGTGTGGACGGCATCCTGGGTGACACCAACTTCGGCCAGTCCGGCCTGATCCTCCCACCCTCGGCTTCGTTGCAGCTCGACGGCGCGTTCGAGGTCGATGCGCTTCCTGGCACGGTCACCACGGTGAACGTGAGCAGCAAGGAGTTCAAGGGCACGTCGGCGCGGGTCACCTTGCGTGACATCCACATCAACGTGGACGGCTGCGTTGGCTCTTCGTCGCTGCGATCGTATGCGGTCCTGACCAGCTCCAGTACCGACGACGACGACATCGTCGCCTACTACGGCGTGCCGAAGATGTTCTGATCGCCATGCCACGTTCACTGCATGTCGCCCTAGCGGCTGCCACATTCACGACTTCGATGCTCGCGGCGGGAACTGCCGCCGCCGATCCGCCTCCGCCGCCTCCTGCGCCGGATCCATTGATCGTGGCGCCGGCGCCTCCCCCCGCGCCCCCTCCACCGGCCCCTGGGATGAATCCCCTCGCTGTGGCCTCGGACCTGATGAGGTCTGCTCCCATGACCGACCTGCCCGATCTGCTCACCGACCCGGCGAGCGCCACTGCGGGGATCGGACTGAGCTCGCCGAGCCCGGTCAATCCGCTGGCCGGTTATGAATTGGGGTCCCCGAACAACTTCCGGACGCCCTCTGACGATGTGCTGTCCCCGTATGCGCTCGAAAGCGGTGTGCCGCCCGGGCCGTTCGCCCGGCTGAGCGCATTCAATGGAGTGCAGTCGATACTGCGCCGGACAATGGGCCGCATGCCCGGCGCCGAGTTGGGCGCGGCGCTGCCGGGCACCGCGCCGCCGCCAGACATCCGGATTCCGCCGGGGCTTGAGCAGTTCTACATCGATCCGAACCTGCCCCCACCAATCGATCCGAACCTGCCGCCACCAGCCTCTCCACCGGCGCCGCCGCCCGGTGGATGAGCGCCCGACTACGCTGTAGCGGTGACGAGCAAACCTGAGATTGACTTCCCCAGCGGCCCCGCCCCGACCGAGTTGGTGATCGAGGACATCACGATCGGAGATGGCCCCGAAGCCGTCCCCGGCGCCCACGTCGAGGTGCACTACGTCGGCGTTGAGTATGACTCCGGTGAGGAGTTCGACAGCTCCTGGAACCGCGGTGAGTCCATCGAGTTCCCACTGCGGGGTCTGATCCAGGGCTGGCAGGACGGTATCCCGGGGATGAAGGTCGGAGGCAGGCGAAAGCTGACGATCCCACCCGCCCAAGCCTATGGACCCGCTGGCGGCGGGCACCGGCTCTCGGGCAAGACGCTCATTTTCATCATCGACTTGTTGTCGCTGCCGAAACTGAACTTGTGAGTGAGATTTAGGGGAGTTCTCGCGAACAAGTTCAGTTTCGGCGGCAGAAATGGCGCCAGAAATCTACTGCTGTCGGAGAACGAATCCCACGCCACGAACGGTGTGTAGGAGCCGCGGCGCACCATTGGCCTCGAGTTTGCGCCGAAGGTAGCCGATGAAGACGTCGACGACGTTGGTGTCTGCGGCGAAGTCGTAACCCCAGACCAGTTCGAGTAGCTGGGCGCGGGACAGCACCGCGGTCTTGTGCTCGGCCAGCACCGCCAACAGGTCGAACTCTCGCTTGGTTAGGTCGACGTCGACGCCGTTGACCCGGGCTCGTCTGCCGGGGATGTCGACCTCGAGTTGGCCGACCGTGATGGTCTCCGAGGAGAACGTCGCCGTCGATCCGCGTCTGCGTAGTAGCGCCTTGACCCGCGCCACGAGTTCGGCCAGCACGAACGGCTTGACCAGGTAGTCGTCGGCGCCGGCCTCCAGACCTGAGACCCGGTCATCGACCGAGGACCGCGCTGACAACACGCAGACCGGCACGTCGTTGTCCATCGCACGAAGCGCGGTTACCACCGAGACGCCGTCGAGTACCGGCATGTTGATGTCGAGCACGATCGCGTCGGGCCGGGTCTCGGTGGCGCTGCGCAGCGCTTCTGCCCCGTCGACCGCCGTGAAGACCTCGAAACCCGACAGCCGTAGCCCCCGCTCGAGCGAGGCCAGGACGTCGGGATCGTCATCGACAACAAGCACTCTAGGCGAGCCCACACCACTGTCCATGCCCGCAATCTTGCCTGATGAATCGGCACACTCGCGGGAAGCTGTGCCCGATCACTCCCGCGCGCCAGTCGACCAGGCCTGCCAATCGCACCCCGGGGATGGCTTTGACCTCATCCATTGTTGAGGTTCTACGGTGAAATCATGAGTTGGGAACCAGGTGACTGAATCCTCGAACGGGTTGTGCGCTACGCCTGCGATAGCGCCCCCGTCGCGGCGGGCCGGGGCCAGCGCGGATCTTTGGCGGATGCTGCCCTATCTGATGCCCTACCGCGCCCGCTGGGTCGCCATGATCGTTGTGGCACTTGCCAGCCTCTCTGCCACCGTGGCGATCCCGCTGATGACCAAGGCCGTCATCGACGGCCCGGTCCGGCACCAGGACCAGCGGGGGCTTTGGTTGCTCGGTGCCGCGGCGATGGGGGTGGGCGTCGCTGAGGCCGTGCTGTGGTTCATCCGCCGCTGGTTGGTGGCTCGCGCCACGATGGGCGTCGAAGCCGACATCCGTAAGGATCTCTACGCGCGACTACAGATACTGCCCATGTCGTTTCACGGCAGGTGGCAGTCGGGTCAGTTGCTGTCACGGATCATGAATGATCTGAGCACGATTCGCCGATTCATGTCGTTCGGCCTGATCTTCTTGATGCTCAACATCCTGCAGATCGTCGTGGTGACCTCGATATTGCTGGCGATGTACTGGCCGCTCGGGGTGGTCGTGCTGGTTTCAGTGGTGCCGATAACGTTGACGGTATTGCATTTCCAGCAGGAGTACACCCGGCTGTCCCGCCGGGCGCAGGACCAGGCCGGGCATGTGGCAACGCACGTCGAAGAGGCCGCCCTCGGGCTTCGTGTCGTCAAGTCGTTCGGTCGCGAGGACTACGTCTATGACCGGTTCGACGACCAACTGACCGACTTGTACGACACCCAGGTAAACCGGGTATCGGTGTCGGCAAAGTTCTGGACGCTGTTGGAAATCATTCCGAATCTCACCCTGATCATCGTGCTCGGCTTCGGCGCGTACGCGGCAGGCCACGGCCACGTGACGATGGGTACGCTCGTGGCGTTTATCACGATGATGTTGTCGCTCGTGTGGCCGATCGCGTCGTTGGGGTTCTTGCTGTCGATGACGCAGGAGTCATTTACCGCGGCAAACCGCATCGCCGAGATATTCGACGCGCCAATCGAAATCGTGGACGGTTCACAGGACCAGACTCCGCAGGGTGGGCGCCTTGAGCTAGTTGATGTCGGATTCAGGTTTCCCGACGCCCAGGCCGACACGTGGGCCTTGCGTCACGTCAGCTTGACCGTCGAACCAGGCGAGACACTCGCGCTTGTCGGCTCGACCGGGTCGGGTAAGTCCGTGCTGGCCGGTCTGTTATCCCGGCTGTACGACGTCACCGAGGGGCAGATCCGCATCGACTCGCAGGACATTCGCGAACTGTCACTAGACGCACTGCGAAGGGCGGTCGCCACCGCGTTCGAGGATCCGACACTGTTCTCGATGTCGGTCGCCGAGAACCTACGGCTGGGGCGTCCGCAAGCCAGTGATGCCGAACTGCGTCAAGCCATCGGTGTCGCCGCCGCGCAGTTTGTCTACGACCTGCCGTTCGGATTGGGAACCCGGATCGGGGAGCAGGGCATGAGCCTGTCCGGTGGGCAGCGTCAACGACTTTCGCTGGCCCGGGCGATCTTGGCCAGCCCCCGGATTCTCGTGCTCGACGACACTTTGTCCGCGCTGGACATCCATACCGAGGCGGTTGTCGAGGAGGCGTTGCGCCGGGTCCTGCATTCGGTGACCGGGATAGTCATAGCGCACCGGGCATCGACGGTGTTGCTCGCCGACCGGGTCGCTTTGCTGCAGAACGGCACCATCACCCACGTCGGCACCCATGCCGACTTGCTTCGTGAGGTTCCCGAGTACCGATACCTACTGGCCGCGGATGACGAACTCGACGATGGGTCGGAACGGGAATGCATATGGGAGGACGACGAACCGCGAGCGCGCGGGACCGACGACGGTGACGATGGCCGCGGCTGGCTGGAGCGTGGCGTCCTGGAGAAACGGCCGTGACAGCGCAGCCGGATTGGCGCGGCAAGTTCGATGAGCATGCCGGCCTGCCGATCGACGAGACGGTGCCGCGACGACGCGAGGCCCGGGCGCTGCTCGGTTCACTGCTTCGGCCATACCGCTGGACACTGGTCGTGCTCGCCGTCGTCGTGGTCGTGGAAAACGCTGCCCGGCTGTCGGTTCCGCTGCTGATCCAGAAGGGTATCGACGACGGCATCCCACCGCTCGTGGACGGTGGCCCGGCGCGCACGCTAATGATGATCGTGGCCGCGTTGGGCGTCGTGGTGATCGTTCAGGCGACCAGCCGGATGTTTTTCCTGCGCCGCTCTGGACGGACCGGCCAGAAGGTGCTTCTCGAGCTGCGCAGACGGGTTTTCCGCCATTTCGGGCGCCTGGACATCGCGTTCCACGACCGCTACACGTCTGGACGGGTGGTGAGTCGCTCGACTAACGATGTCGAAGCCATTCAGGACATGCTGGAGACCGGGTTCGACAGTCTGATCACCGCGGTGCTCACGTTGTTCGGTACCGCCGTGCTGTTGGTAGTGCTCGATCTCAAGCTCGGGCTGATGTGTCTTGCCGCATTCCCTGTTTTGGTTGCGCTGGTTGTGTGGTTTCACCGGGAGTCCTCCAGCACCTATCGGGAGGTGCGTGAGATTTCGGCCCTGGTCATCGTGCAGTTCGTCGAGACCATGACGGGTATCAAGGCGGTGCAGGCGTATCGGCGGGAGCCGCGAAATCAGAAGATTTTCGCCGACCTCGCTGACCGCTACCGGGTGATCAACGAAAAGACGTTCAAGCTGCTGGCCGTGTTCATGCCGGGCGTCAAGTTTGTCGGCAACATCACCACCGGCGTCGTGCTGCTCTACGGCGGCTACCGCGTGCTGCACGGCGAGATGACGATCGGCACGCTGGCAGCGTTCCTGCTCTATCTGCGGATGTTTTTCGAGCCCATGCAGGAGATTTCGCAGTTCTTCAACACGTTCCAGTCGGCGGCGTCGGCCTTGGAGAAACTCGCCGGTGTGCTTGCGGAGAAGCCGGGTATCGACGACCCTGCGCGACCCGTCCATTTAGGGGACGTCCGCGGCGAGATCGCCTTGAGTGACGTGCAGTTCGAATATGGGGGCGGCAGCCCGGTGCTACCCGGACTCGACCTGCTGGTGCCCGCGGGGCAGACGGTAGCCCTGGTCGGCACGACGGGTGCAGGTAAGTCGACAATCGCCAAGCTGGTGACCCGCTTCTACGATCCGGTGTCCGGGTCGGTAACCCTCGATGGTGTAGACCTGCGCGATGTCGCGCAAGCCGAACTACGCCGTCACGTGGTCATGGTGACGCAGGAGAATTTCCTGTTCGGTGGGACCGTGGCCGACAACATTCGATTCGGCAGGCCGGATGCCAGCGGCGAGGAGGTCCAGGCAGCGGCCATCGCCGTCGGCGCGGACGCATTCATTCAGGCGCTGCCCGACGGATACGCCACCGACGTCGCTAAGCGGGGCGGCCGGCTCTCGGCGGGGCAGCGGCAGCTTGTCGCGTTCGCCCGCGCCTTCCTGGCGGACCCCGCGGTGTTGATCCTGGACGAGGCGACATCGTCTCTGGATATCCCCAGCGAGCGGATGGTGCAGCGGGCTCTGGAGACGGTGTTGGCCGATCGGACCGCACTGGTGATCGCGCACCGGCTTTCGACAGTACAGATCGCCGACCGGGTCCTAGTGCTCGAGCAGGGCCGTATCGTCGAAGACGGTCCACCCGACGAACTCGCGTCCCGCGATGGCGGTCACTACGCCGCACTGCACCGGTCATGGGTGCAGTCATTGGCATGACGGGCGGCTAACGGAATTCTGCGAAGAACCCCTGCGATATCTTCACCGAACAGTTCGGGCTGCTCGAACGCCGCGAAATGCCCACCGAGTGCGGCTTCCCTTGCGCGCCAATCGTACTCGTGCTCCCGGTACTCGGCCAGCTCGCGGGTGTAGGCCAGTGGGAGGCCCTGGCTCCAGTCGTCCACGGACTCGTGATCGGGCCATCGAGTGCGCTGCAACCGCTCCTTGAGGTCGGCGAGGACACTATCGGGGACGGCTATTTGGAACGGGTGGATGTCGGCCATGGTGCAGCAAGGATAATCGGGAGGCGTGGGCACACCGACTCTCGTCCTGATCGCAGCTACAACGCTCGTCGCCTGCGTTTCGCTGGGCGGCGGACTCTATGAGGCGCTGGTCGTCGATCCGTTCTGGCCCAAGCGGCCAGGCATAATCCAGGCGCGCAACGGCGGTATCAAGCGCGAGCGGTTCTGGTTTCCTACGCACACGCTGCTTGAGGTGCTGCTGCTGGTGGCGGTTATCGCCGCGTGGCGCTACACCGACGTCCGCGCAGCGCTGCTGGTGGCGTTGGCGAGCCATGCGGCAATGCGGATCTGGTCGCTGGTCGACCTGATTCCCAAGGCGCAGACATTCGAGCGCAGGGACCCCGCGAAGGTCGACGAAGCGGCGGCGATCCGGTGGACGCGCCGTAGCCTGTTGCGGCTGCCGTTGAACCTGCTGACGTGCGCGGCGATGCTGGCAGCACTGGCCTTGGGGTAGAAGCAGGTCAGCCGAACTCCAGCAAGGTGTAAGCGCCGCGCATCTGCCTGATGAACGGCACCTGCCAGAAGGCGGGAAACAACTTGTTGAAGATCAGGCCGCGGCCTTTGGGTATCGGCAGGTCGTGTACCGCCCGGATACCGGGGACCGTGTCGACCAGGGTCGCGAGTCGACGCGGTGACAGGCTGAACGGCATCGGTGGCACGCGGTAACGCCGGGATGCCCGCATGCCATTCGGCGCCAACTTCTTGACGGCGACCGGCGGTAGATCGAAGATCATCTGTCCGCCCGGAAATCGCCTGGCGCATTCGGCGATGAGGCCCATCGATTCTTCGGGCCGCAGGTACATCAGCAGTCCCTCGGCGGTGATGAAGACACCGCTGCCGGTATCCACCTCATCCATCCAGCTGTAGTCCAACGCCGACTGCGCGCGGCTGGTGATCCGTGGCGATGGCGGCAGCAGCTGCTGTCGCAGGTCGATGATGGGCGCGAAGTCGATTGTCAACCAACGAAAGTGAGCATCGGGTAGGGCGGCGGTCAGGCGCCAGAAGCTGGTCTGCAGGCCTTCGGCAAGCGCAACCACGGTGGCGGCCGGATGCTGGGTGAGGTATTGCGCCGCGCATGTGTCGAAGGCCAGTGACCGCAACGCCATCTCCTGACCCCTGCGGCCGAACTTGTCGAAGTCGCAGTCGATGGAATCGGCAAGCGCGATCGCCATGGGATCATCGATGATCGGATCCCGATGTCGCGCCTGATGTGCCCGCCCGTTGAGAGTCAGCAGTGCCGTTTCGGAGACACCGGTGAGCAGCGCCCCATCAGCCTTACCGTCAGCAGGGTGATCCATCGCAGCGACCCTACGCCCGGCCGCTGTGGGCCTCGACACAACCCGCTCTCAGGTGTTGGGATGGTGGGATGACCGCGACGCTCGGGTTCAGCAAGGCGACCTTCACTTTCCTGCGCGGCCTGGCCGAGAACAACGAGAAGGCGTGGTTCGACGCCCACCGCGACGAGTACGAGCGCCACGTCCGCGAGCCGTTCATCGAGGCTCTCGAGGCCGCAGCCGATGCGACGGCCGGCGGGCCCTTGGAACTGCACGGCGGGCGCGCGACGATGTTCCGGATCAACCGTGATGTGCGTTTCTCCACGGACAAGTCGCCCTACAAGACGGCGGCTGGCGGTCTGTTGACCCCGACCGGGAACAAGCGTGAGAACGCCGGTGTCGCCTACCTGCACCTGGCCGACGGAGGCGGGTTCCTCGCATGCGGTTACCACCAATTGAGCCCCACCAGACTGGCGCCAATCCGTGACCAGATCATCGAGCGAGCAGACGATTTCACCGCCGTGCTCGACGAGTTGGCCGATCGCCGCCGCACATTGTCCGACGACGACGTATTACGGGCGATGCCCCGCGGCTACTCCCAATACGCCGACCACCAGCACAGCGAGCATCTTCGCCGGCGTTCGTTCATGGTGTTGCAGAACGTGACTCAGAAAGACTGGATCACCGGCGACGTGGTCGACAAGACCAGGGCGCTGGTGGCCGACAGCGCCGGACTCGTGGCATTCATCGCGAGGGCAGACCGCGCCGGAGCAGCCTGAACCTCAGGAAAGCCACCAGCCGGTCAGGCTTCGATCGGTGGATGAAGCTGTTCCATGGTGTATTGCCTACTTCTGCGTGCCGCCCATGCGCTGACCGCCATCGATACCGCCAGCACCCCGGCGAGCACAGCAACCGCGACGCCCAGCCGATGATCGATACCGCCGGCGATGAGCTGCCGCAGTCCGTTGACGGAGTAGGTCATCGGAACGTAGGGATGGATGATCTGGAACAACTTTCCGGTGGTTTCGACGGGATAGATCCCGCCGCACGACACCAATTGCACCATCAGGAACGCCAGGGTCAACACTCGTCCGACGGCCACACCGAACACCCCGTTGAGGGCTTGGATGAGGGCCAGGTAGGTCGCGAGTACCAAGAGTAGGAATCCCGCTGTATACAGCGGATAGCGGGGATTCAATCCGACCCCGAAATGCGCAACGGTATACATCACGAGCACCTGGCAGATAGCGATCAGGAAGGCGGGCCAGTAGGAGGCCAGCACGACGCGGAACCCACTCAGACCGTTGATGATCGGCCTGGGTTGCATCGGCTTCAACACCATCCAGATGAGAAGCGCTCCGATGAACACCGCCAAGCCCAAGAAGAACGGCGCGAATCCGGTACCGAACACCGGTGTCGCGTTGTGGGTCACCAGGTCAAGTTTGACCGGCGAGGAGACCGTTTTCGCGACCTCGGTCCGCTGTTGTTCCGTCCACGAAGGTATCTGGGTCGATCCTTGTTGAAGCTTGTCGGCCAGTTCACGGCCACCGTCAGCGAGTTGGACAAGCCCGCTGTTGAGCCGGTGGGCCCCGTCATCCAGTTGGTCCACACCGTCTCGCAACTTCACGATGTCGGCGCGCAGGTCTCCGTTGAGCGCCCCGGTCATGAATGTTCGCAGCTGGCTATTCGGATCACCCAGCTCGTATTCGAGCTGAGATGCGCTGTCCCGGAGGTGTTGTAGCCCCTGTTCGGTAGCCGGGTCGGCATCGTGTTGCCGCAACAGCGCCTGCGCGACGGCAAGGACATCACCGGCGTGCCGAACTGTCGGGTCGGAATTGGCCTGCAACATCCCCACCGTCTGGTCGACGATGACGCTGGCATGCTGCCAGTCGATATTGCGCGCTTCAAGGCGGTCGGCCGTGGACGCTACAACGCCGCTGAGGCGCTGGGCCGTAAGCCCGATCACCTCGGGGTTCAGCTTCAATCTTTCCATCCGGCCCAATACGTCAATCAACGGTCCGGTCGCCTCATCCACGCTCGACGCCAGCTGACGGGTGCCATCGGCGAGTTGCGCGGAGCCGTCCCGTGCGGTGTCCAAACCGTCCGCCAGTTGACCGGCGCCGTTGGCCGCTTTGGTCAGACCGGCACCGGCATCGGTGAGCCCCTCCAACACCGTAACGACCGTCTGCTCCCCAACACTGGCGTTGACGTTGTTGATCACCGCTCGCGCTACGTTCTGTCCGATGATCGAACCGATATAGCTGTTCGAGTCGTTGAAGGTGAATCGCAACGTGGCCGGCGTCGGATGGTCGCTCGAAGGAGAAACGATGTCGGCGCTGAAGTTCGAGGGAATCGTGATGGCGAAGTAGTACCGACCGTGGGCCAAGCCGTCAGCTGCCTCGGTGCTCGACACCAGGTGCAGGTCCAGCTCATGGGAGTCGATGAGGGCCTGAGCTACCTGGTCCCCCGCCCGAATGTCCTTGCCCTGCGACTGGGTTCCGGTGTCTTGGTTGACCAGCGCTACGGGCACCTTGTTCACGTGACCGAAAGGATCCCAGAACGCCCACAGGTACATCGCCCCGTACAGCAGCGGCATCAGGATGACGGTCAGCAGCGCGATCCGCGGCGGGATGCCGCGGGTGTACCGCTTGATATCGGTACCAAGTGACAGAGCGGCAAGCATCGCTACCCCTTGCCTTTCTTCGAATGCATGAGTACGGCACGGTCGGCATTGGGAACGGGAATCTGGGCACGGACGCCGTGCCCGACCACCCCGTTGACCGTCACTGTCACGATCGTCTGGGTGCGGCCGAGCTCTATCAGCCGTTCAATGAGAACGTTCCGATTGTCGTCACTGGTGACGAAGTCGAGGTTTCCGATCACCAGCAGCGGTGGCCGTTTCGTGTTGGCCAAAGCGACCCGCAGCAACAGCTGGTCCAGCTCAGAGAGTTGCTCGAAGTACTCCATCAGCGGCGGTAGCGGCAAGTCACCGAACACCGGTGCGCACACTTTTGCCAGCTCGGCCTCACCTGCCTGCCTGATGAACCGGTACCACGAGGCATCCCAACGCAGTTGCTCGGTTATCAAATCGCGCACGGTCACAGACTCCGACACCACGTCGATTCCATTGATGCCGGCCAACCCACAGAGCGCGAAGATGTCCTTCGCTCGCTTCGCGCCAAGCACCGTCAACTCGCCGGATTTCGGTTTCATTCGACCCGCGATCGTCATCAGCAGCGCCTCGCGCCCGGTGCCCGCTGGGCAGATGAGCACGCTGACTCCCCCGACGGGGATGGCGAGGTCCACAGGGCCGTAGACTGGACCCCACGGCCCGCGCATCCGAATTCCCTTGGCTATGACCGCAGGCGGCGGCTCCAGGCCATCGGGTGGTACAGCTTCGGGGGGTTCGGAAAGCTCCCCACACGACTGGTCTTCGGCCTCTGCAGAATCTTCGATTCCTGCCTGCGACATGGCACCTTCCCGTCCCGCCTCTACTCGCTCATCTCAGCATCTTCTGTCAGTCATTCGACGTCAGGGGCTCAATCCGATGCGCTGGTAGCGCTCGAGTCGGGCGGTCAGCCGT
>CAZCHU010000094.1:0-13127 GCA_964498215.1 uncultured Mycobacterium sp.
ACGTCAGGGGCTCAATCCGATGCGCTGGTAGCGCTCGAGTCGGGCGGTCAGCCGTTGCTCCTCGGGTACCGACCGCAGACGATGCAATTCGACGGCGATCGTGTCCGACAGCCGGCGGGTGAACGTCTCGGGTTCCTCGGCGGCGTCGGGATGTTCGGGCACGATTGCGTCGACGATGCCGTTGCGCAGCAGATCAGCCGATCGAATCCCCTGTGTGGCAGCCAGTTCCGGAGCGTGATCCACATCGCGGTACACGATCGCACTGGCGCCCTCCGGCGGTAACGGTGCCAGCCAGCCATGCAAGGCGGCCAGCACCCGGTCGGCGGGCACCATTGCTAATGCGGGCCCACCGCTGCCCTGGCCGAGCAGCACCGACACCGTCGGGGTGCCCAGCGTCACGAGGTCAGCTAGGCATCCCGCGATCTCGCCGGCCAGCCCGCCCTGTTCGGCCTCGGCGGACAACGCAGGCCCGGCGGTGTCGATGATGAGGACGAGCGGCAACTTCAGGCCGGCAGCCAGCGCCATGCCGCGGCGCGCTTCCTGCAGCGCGGCCGGGCCAACCAGTCCGCCCACGACTCGTTGCTGGCCCAATACCACGGCTGGCTGGCCGCCGAACCTGGCCAGAGCCAGCATGGTGGTCGCCGCCTCTCCGAGCCCGGTTCCCGACAGCAGCACCCGCTCGGTGGTGCCGTGCCGCAACAGGTAGCCGACACCGGGGCGGTCAGGACGTCGCGATGCTTCCACCGACTTCCATGCGGGGATGTCCGGGAGCTCTTCGGTCCCAGGTGCGGTAGGCGGATGCCCGGGTGCGTCGGAGACCACCTTGAGCGTGCGATCGAGGGTGGCCCGCAGCACATCGAGGGGGACCACCGCGTCGATAACGCCGTGGCGTTGCAGGTTCTCCGCGGTCTGAACACCGGACGGGAAAGGCTCGCCGTAAAGGTGCTCATAGACCCGCGGACCAAGGAATCCGATCAGTGCGCCGGGTTCGGCCGCGGTGACGTGGCCCAGTGAACCCCACGAGGCGAACACTCCGCCGGTGGTGGGGTGGCGCAGATAGACGAGATAGGGCAGGTGCGCCAGCTTGTGCAGTTCGACGGCGGCAGCGATCTTGACCATCTGCAGGAACGCCACGGTGCCCTCCTGCATGCGCGTGCCACCGGAACTCGGTGATGCCACCAATGGCAGCCCCTCGGCGGTGGCCCGCCGAACCGCGGCGGTAATCCGTTCCGCAGCCGCGACCCCTATCGACCCGGCCAGAAAGTCGAACTCGCAGGCAACCAGCGCCACGCGGCGACCGAAGACCCGCCCCTCGCCGGTCACGACGGCTTCGTCGAGGCCGGTCGCAGCCGCGGCAGCAGCCAGTTCCGTGCGGTATTGGGCCGAGGTCGCGACGTTCAGCGGTGGCTGGTCCCAGCTGAGGAAGGACCCGTCGTCGAACAGGGCGTCACGCAGCGTCAGGGCACCGATCCGGCTCATCGGAAAAGGTTAACTAGGGTGGACCCATGATTGGAGTCACCCGCGATGGTCATGTAATGACGCTGGAGATGCAGCGGTCCGAGCGCCGCAACGCGCTGAACGTCGAGCTTGTCGATGCCCTGCGCGACGCGGTTGAGAAAGCCGCCGACGACGATATCCGCGCGATCGTCCTCACCGGGCAGGGCCACGTGTTCAGCTCGGGCGCGGATCTGACCGACGCCGCGGGTGTGGCCGAGGCGCTACCCGAGAAGGCCAAGGCGCTCAACGTCGCGATCGACCAGACGCCTGTGCCGGTCATCGGGGCGATCAATGGTCCCGCGATCGGTGCCGGCGTCATCCTCTCGATGATCTGTGATCTGCGCGTCGTTGCGGCCGACGCTTACTTCCAGTTCCCTGTTGCCAGATATGGTCTGGCACTAGATAACTGGAGTATTCGTCGATTGACCTCGCTGGTCGGGGCCGGCCGAGCGCGGGGAATGTTGCTGGCCGCCGAGCGGCTCACCGCAGACGTCGCGCTGCAGACCGGAATGGCCAACCGGATCGGCACGCTGGCAGACGCGCAGGCGTGGGCCGCCGAGATCGCCGGGTTCGCGCCGCTGGCGCTGCAACACGCCAAGCGAGTGCTCAACGACGACGGTGCCTATGAGGACCCGTGGCCCGAGCACCAACAGCTCTACGATCGCGCCTGGGCCAGCCAGGACGTGATCGAAGCGCAGGTGGCGCGCATCGAGAAACGCGCCGCCAGGTTTCAGGGCGCCTGATGGTGGTCAAGGCAGCGCTGCGCTTCGGGTTCGGGACCGCTTCGTTGCTGGCCGGAGGTTGGATGCTGCGGGCGCTGCACGGCGCCCCGGCGGCCCTGGGTGCCGCGCCCGCTGAGATCGCGGCGGTGGCCAACCGCTCGCCGCACTACCGCGACGGGGTGTTCAGCAACCTCGAAGCTCCGTCCGGTATCAAGATAGATGGGGAACTGCGGCGTATGTTGCTGCGTGACCTGGCTAATGCAGGATCGCTCGGCAAGCCGCCCGGTCCTATCCCGTTGGCCGAGCAGCCACGGGCGGATACCACGCCGTCGGCGGTCGCAGCCAGTTGGTACGGACACTCCAGCGTGCTGATTGAGATCGACGGTTTCCGGGTGCTGGCCGACCCGGTCTGGAGCCAACGTTGCTCGCCGTCGCGGTCGGTGGGCCCCCAGCGGATGCACGAGGTCCCGGTGCCGTTGGAAGCGCTACCCGCGGTGGACGCGGTGCTGATCAGCCACGACCATTACGACCACCTCGACATCGACACGGTGGTGGCCTTGGCGCGCAGTCAGCGTGCACCGTTCATTGTGCCGCTGGGGATCGGCGCGCACCTTCGCAAATGGGGCATTCCGGCGAGCAGGATTGTCGAGCTCGACTGGTACGAGAGCCACCGCATCGGTGAGTTGACACTGGTCTGCACGCCCGCGCGGCATTTCTCCGGCCGGTTGTTCGCGCGTGACGCCACGCTGTGGGCATCCTGGGTGGTTGCCGGACCGACGCACAGCGCGTTCTTCGGCGGGGACACCGGCTACACCAAGAGCTTCGCCGATATCGGTGCCGAGTACGGCCCCTTCGATCTGACGCTGCTGCCGATCGGCGCCTACCATCCGGCGTTCTCCGATATCCACATGAATCCCGAGGATGCCGTGCGCGCACATCTGGACCTCGCCGACGTCGACGTCAGCCTGATGGTGCCGATCCACTGGGCCACGTTCCGCCTGGCGCCGCACCCGTGGGCTGAGCCGGCCGAGCGCCTTTTCGCCGCCGCCGCAACCGAACAGGTTCGCATCGCGGTGCCGATACCGGGGGAGCGGGTGGTGGGCGGGCCGGAAGCCGCCGAACCGACATTGGATCCGTGGTGGCGCATGTAGATCGGCCGGACGGGTTACGGTGCTGACCATGAACCTACCGGCCCGTGCGGCTGCGCTTGCGTTGACGGCCGTGCTGCTCGCCGGGTGCGGAGCCGACAAAGCCGACTCCGCCGACCCCGCGGCACCCCCCTCGCCTTCGCCTTCGACGAGTCAGCCCTCCGGAACCCCGCCACCCTTGGTGTCTGCACTGCCGCTGCCCGAGAATGCTGTAGAAAATGCGGTCGCCAAACTCGACGAGATGGCACAGGACCTGATGGCCAAGTCGGGAATCCCCGGGATGGCCATTGCCGTCGTACACGGGGGAGAAACCCTGTACGCCAAGGGTTTCGGGGTAAAGAACACCCAACTTCCCGACGAGCCGGATAACCAGGTCAACCCCGACACCGTCTTTCAGCTGGCGTCGTTGTCCAAACCTTTGGGTGCGACGGTCGTTGCGCATCAGGTCGGCGAAGGCGCAATCAGCTGGGACACACCTCTGGTTGACGAGCTGCCCTGGTTTGCGCTGTCGGACCCCGCCGTCACGAACATGGTCACCGTCGGAGATATGTACGCGCATCGTTCCGGCCTGCCCGACCACGCGGGGGACCTGCTGGAGGATCTGGGCTATGACCGCCGCCTGGTGCTGGAGAAGCTGCGGGAATTCCCGCTGGACCCGTTCCGGGTTTCCTATGCCTATACCAACTTCGGACTCACCTCGGGGGCCGAAGCCGTCGCGACGGCGGCGAATGAGTCGTGGGAGGACCTCAGTCAGCGGGTCCTCTACGGGCCGTTGGGGATGTCGTCGACAAGTTCGCGGTTCGACGACTTCATGGTGCGCAAGAACCGCGCCGTCGGCCACACCCGTACCGACGGACAGTACAGACCGGACTACGTGCGCAACCCGCAGGCCCAAGCACCTGCGGGTGGGGTCAGCAGCTCGATCAATGACCTGTCGCATTGGCTGACCATGATGCTGGCCAACGGTAGCTACCAGGGAAAACAGATCGTCGACCCAGAGGCGCTGTTGCCTGCGCTCACGCCACAGAGCGTGTCGAGCCGGGCAACCGAACCAGCAATGAGATCCGGCTTCTACGGCTACGGGTTCAACGTCGGGACAACATCGGCCGCCCGCCAGCAGATCAGTCACTCGGGAGCATTTCAACTGGGTTCGGGAACCAATTTTCTGATGCTGCCATCGGCCGATGTGGCGATCGTGGTGCTGACCAATGCCACTCCGTTCGGTGTGTCGGAGGCACTGACCGCACAGTTCGCCGACCTCGTTCAGTTCGGGGAAGTCCGCGAGGACTGGTATCCGCTGTATAGGCATGCCTTCGAAGACATGCAGAAACCAGTCGGCTCGCTCGTCGGTAAGCAGCCACCGGTCAACCCGGCACCGCCGGCCCCGTTGTCGAGCTACGTGGGTCAGTACGCCAACAGTTTCTGGGGGCCGGCGCGTGTGACGCAGGCCGACGACGGCCTGCAACTGGCCCTCGGGCCGAAAATGGTCGTGCCGTTGGAGCATTGGGACGGCGACGTGTTCACCTTCTCTTTTGTTAATGAGAATGCCCCGCCGGGCACGATCTCGAAGGCAACGTTCGCAGGAGACTGGCTGACGCTCGAATACTTCGATCAGGACGGCAAGGGGACGTTCACCCGATGAGTACGGCTCTCGCCGTTGGTCTTTCCGAGGCCGACGTCGCTCAGCGTGTTGCACAGGGTAAGACCAACGACATCCCGACCCGTGCGGCACGCAGCGTTTCGGAGATCATCCGGGGCAACGTCTTCACTCGGATCAACGCGATTCTCGGTGTGCTGTTCATTATCGTGCTGTCCACGGGCTCAGTGATCAATGGCGCGTTTGGACTGCTCATCATCGCCAACAGCGCGATCGGCATCATCCAGGAGTTGCGTGCAAAGCAGACGCTGGACAAGCTGGCAATCGTCAGCCAGGCGAAACCTTTGGTGCGTAGGCAATCCGACGCCGGTTCCGTTTCGTTGCCGCTGGCTCCCAGCCAGGTTGTGCTGGACGACATCATCGAGCTGGGGCCCGGAGACCAAATCGTCGTCGATGGTGTGATCATCGAGGAGGCCAACCTCGAGATCGACGAATCCCTGTTGACCGGTGAAGCCGACCCGATCGCCAAGGATGCCGGGGAAGCCGTGATGTCGGGTAGCTTTGTGGTCGCCGGCGGCGGCGCCTACCGGGCCACCAAGGTTGGGCGGGAGGCCTACGCGGCCAGGCTCGCCGAAGAGGCCTCGAAGTTCACCCTGGTGAAATCCGAACTGCGCAGCGGCATTAACAAGATCCTCCAGTTCATCACCTACCTGCTGGTGCCCGCCGGCGTGTTGATCATCTACACCCAGCTGTTCACCACGGGTGCGGGTTGGCGGGAGTCGGTGCTGCGGATGGTCGGAGCGCTTGTACCGATGGTCCCGGAGGGGCTGGTGTTGATGACGTCGATCGCTTTCGCGGTCGGCGTGGTCCGATTGGGCCGCAAGCAATGCCTGGTCAACGAACTGCCGGCGATCGAGGGGCTGGCCCGCGTCGATATCGTGTGCGCGGACAAGACCGGAACTCTGACCGAGAACGGAATGCGGGTCAGCGATCTGCTGGGACTGGGGCAAGACGAGGCGGAAGTCCGGGCCGCATCAATTTTGGCCCAGCTGGCCGCCGACGATCCACGACCCAACGCCAGTATGGCGGCTATTGCCGAGGCCTACGCGACACCGCCCGGCTGGGTCGTCACCGCCACGGCTCCGTTCAAGTCGGCGACCAAGTGGAGCGGCACGTCCTATGCCGGCCAGGGTAACTGGGTGATCGGTGCGCCCGATGTGCTGTTGGACCCCGGGTCCGAGGTCGCCGAACACGCCGAACGCATCGGCGCCCAGGGCCTGCGGGTGCTGCTGCTCGGTTCCAGTAGTCTGCCTGTCGACGACCCGCACGCCCCAGGCGTCGTCACCCCTGCCGCGTTGGTCGTCCTCGAGCAGCGGATACGTCCCGACGCTCGAGCTACTCTGGATTACTTCGCTTCACAACAGGTTTCGGTGAAGGTGATCTCGGGAGACAACGCCGTGTCGGTGGGCGCGGTGGCTGGTTCGCTGGGGCTCGGTGGCAAGGCCATGGACGCCCGCGAGCTGCCGGCCGGGCCTGAAGAGCTCGCCGAGAGGCTGGAGCAGTTCACCACGTTCGGTCGCGTCCGGCCCGACCAGAAACGTGCGATGGTGCACGCGCTGCAGTCGCGCGGTCATACAGTGGCGATGACCGGTGACGGGGTCAACGACGTCCTGGCACTCAAGGACGCCGACATCGGCGTCGCAATGGGCTCGGGCAGCCCTGCCTCGCGGGCGGTGGCGCAGATCGTGCTGTTGGACAACAAGTTCGCCACCCTTCCCTACGTGGTAGGTGAAGGCAGACGCGTCATCGGCAACATCGAACGCGTCTCCAACCTGTTCCTCACCAAGACCGTCTACTCAGTGTTGCTGGCCATCCTCGTCGGGCTGGCCGGGCTGTCGTCCAAGCTCTTCGGTACCGACCCCCTGCTTTTTCCCTTCCAGCCGATCCACATCACTATCGCGGCCTGGTTTACCATCGGCATCCCCGCATTCATCTTGTCGCTGGCACCGAACAAGGAGCGCGCCCGTTCGGGTTTCGTGCGGCGAGTGATGACTTCCGCGCTGCCATCGGGACTCGTCGTCGGCGTCGCCACGTTCACCTCGTATCTGGTGGCGTACCAAGGTCGATCTGCCACCGCCGTCGAGCAGACTCAGGCGTCCAGTGCGGCGCTGATCACGCTGCTGGTGTCCGCGGTGTGGGTGCTGGCCGTGGTGGCCCGGCCCTACGAATGGTGGCGGGTGGCTCTGGTCGCGGTGTCCGCTCTGGCCTATGTTGTGATCTTCAGCATTCCGCAGGCCCGTGAACTGTTCATGCTGAATATCTCCAACTTGGTTACTACTTCGATGGCGCTGGTGATCGGTCTGCTCGGCGCCGTCGCAGTCGAGGTGATCTGGTGGGTCCAGGGCGCCGTGCTCGGTGAACGTCGCAGGTTGTGGCGCCAGGCCGAGCGGTAAGGTTGTTCCCATGGGATTTCTCGACAAGGCCAAGGATCTGTTGTCCGACAACGCCGACAAGGTTGACTCCGTGATCGACAAGGCCGGCGACATCGTCGACCAGAAGACCCAGGGAAAGTACGCTTCCACCGTCGACAAGGTGCAGGACGCCGCTCGGAAGGTCGTCCAGGACAACACCGACGCAGGTGGACAGGAACCGCCCAAGGCGTAGGTGGATTACTTTCTATGGCCAAAATATCGGTCTCTGTCGACGTACCCCTGCCGCCGGAGAGGGCCTGGGAATGCGCATCGGATCTGTCTAGATACTCCGAATGGCTGTCCATTCACCGGGTGTGGCGATCCAAGCTGCCCGAATCCATTGAGAAGGGCACTGTCCTGGACTCCATCATCGAGGTCAAGGGCATGCCGAATCGACTGCGGTGGACGGTTGTGCACTACAAACCGCCGGAGGCGATGACACTCAACGGTGACGGCAAGGGCGGGGTGAAGGTCAAACTCATCGGAAAAGTGAGGCCCTCCGCGAGTGACCCGTCGGGCGCGATGGTGACGTTCGACGTGCATCTGGGCGGGCCCGCGTTGTTCGGCCCGATCGGGATGGTTGTCGCCAGCGCCCTGAAGAGTGACATTCAGGAATCGTTGAATCGTTTCAAGGCGGTCTACGGGCCTGCCTGAGGGGTGCTAATCAGACCGTGATGCCGACGCATCGATGATCGCACGCATGGCCTGCTCGGCCGCTTCCGTGTCACCTGTCCGAATCGCGCGCGCGACATCGTCGTGCAATGCGATGGTGGTGGGGTTCGGCGGCGCGGGCATCATGCCGTGGTTGGTCAGCACCTCTGCGACGACAGCGTTCAAAGCCCGAAACATCTCGTTGCCGCTAGCCTCGAGCAGCGTTTCGTGAAAGGTCCTGTCGGCCAGCAGATATGCGTCGAGATCGCCAGATCGTGCGTGCACCACCATGTCGGACACCGCGGCCGCCATGATTCGGCAGTGATGGGCGTCGGCCCGCTGGGCGGCCAGCGCCGCCGCGGCAGGCTCAAACCCGCGCCGTAGCTCTGATAATGAAACCAGCTGCGCGGCACGATCCCCGGACTCAATTCGCCAGCGAATCAGCCGGGGATCGAAGACGTTCCAGTTACCCCGGGGTTGGACGGTGATGCCCACTCGGCGCCGCGACTCGACCATGCCCATCGATTCCAGCACTCGGATTGCCTCGCGGGCGACGCTGCGCGATAGACCGTGCTCGGCGCTTACGCCATCGAGAGTCAGCACCTGCCCCGGTTGATACGTCCCAGACACGATCGCCGAACCGAGTGCGGCCAGCAAGCTGCCATGCAGAGCTCCGATGTTTGGCCGATCCGACATCTGCACATCCTGTCATAACTCGCCTCAAGGATTTAAAAACCCATCTTTAGCCGCCTAGATCTTAATTAGCCCATCGAATGGCTTCGGTCGCCGTGTTGGCTCGGGGGGTGAGACCAAGTTGCGTAACGTCAGGGCGCCGTAAACGCCGAAGATTCGCCGCCGCGTTACGCAACTTCGGAGAGTGGGGACGGGGAGACGTGCAAATGCCACCGACGTGACGAGTTCCGGACCTGGTAAGCAGGAGGAACCCGGTTATCTGCGGCAGACCTGAGGAAGAGTGAAGCCATGCGTGAGTATCTGAAGTTCTACATCGACGGCCAGTGGTGCGACCCGGTCGAGCCGAGAACCCTGGACGTCGAGAACCCCACCACTGAGCAGGTCTGCGGCCGAATCGCGATCGGCAGTGCTGCCGACGTTGACAGGGCGGTCGAGGCGGCCCGAAAGGCGTTCACGGCCTGGTCGCAGTCGACCCGTGCGGAACGTCTTGAGGTGTTGGGCGCCATCGGCATCGAATACCAGAAACGGGCTGCCGACCTCGCTGAAGCGGTTACCGAGGAGATGGGCGCGCCCGCGTCGCTGGCGGCGGGGCCCCAGGTGAACATGGGCCTTGGTCACCTGACTACCGCCATCGACGTGCTGAAGAGTTTCCAGTTCGAGGAGCAGCGCGGCAGCACACTGGTCGTCAAGGAGCCGATCGGCGTCTGCGGGCTGATCACCCCGTGGAACTGGCCGATCAACCAGATAGCTTGCAAGGTCTTCCCGGCGTTGGCCACCGGTTGCACCATGGTGCTCAAGCCCTCGGAGGTGGCCCCGTTCTCGGCGCAGATCTTCACCGAGATCATCGACGCCGCCGGCGTTCCCGCCGGGGTCTACAACCTGGTTTACGGTGACGGTCCGGGGGTCGGGGTGGCGCTGTCCAGCCATCCCGACATCGACATGGTGTCATTCACCGGTTCCACTCGTGCGGGCATCGACGTGGCCAGGAATGCGGCCCATTCGGTCAAACGGGTCACCCAGGAACTCGGCGGCAAGAGCCCGAACATCATTCTCGACGACGACGACTTTGCCAAGAGCGTGGCTGCCGGGGTAACGGCGATGATGCTCAACAGCGGTCAAAGCTGCAACGCCCCTTCGCGGATGTTGGTCCCCACGGCGCGCAAGGACGAGGCTGCAGCTATCGCGCGAGAGGTTGCCAGCCAGGTAGCCGTGGGGGACCCGGGCAACAAGAAAGCGATCGGCCCGGTCGCATCCAAGGCGCAGTTCGAGAAGATCCAGGGCCTGATCCAGAAGGGAATTGACGAGGGTGCAACCGTAGTAGTGGGCGGCACCGGGCGTCCCGAGGGTTTCGACGCCGGGTACTACGTCAAGCCGACGGTTTTCGCCGACGTCACCAACGACATGACGATCGCGCGGGAGGAAATCTTTGGCCCCGTGCTGTGCATCCTCGGCTACGACGACCTGGACGACGCCGTCGATATCGCCAACGACACGGAGTACGGCCTCGCCGGGTATGTTTCTGCGGCCGACCTCGATGCCGCGCGCGCAGTGGCCCGGAGGATCCGGGCCGGTTCGGTCGCGATCAACCATGCGTTCGACCTGAACGCACCGTTCGGCGGTTACAAACGGAGCGGTAACGGACGTGAATGGAGTGGTTTCGGCTTTGACGAGTACCTGGAGATCAAAGCGGCCCTCGGCTACGCCCCACAGTAACTCGGTGGCCACGTCGTCCGGTCTCAGTGGTCACGACATGGCTCTGCTGTTCGGACGAGCGTGAACCCAGAAGTTCGGGACGTCACCGAGCGTCGGCGAGAGTAGCGTGCTAGAAGTGGGCGAGCGGTACGAATACGGCATCGATTTCGACCGCGTCGACGCTATCGACGTCCACACTCATGTCGAGATCGACGGTCACGGCCACCAGGCTTACGACGACGTCTTGGTCGAGGCCACCGGCAAGTACTTCAAGATGGGATCGGGGCTGATGGCCGGCGTGGACGCCGTCGCGGATCACTATCGGCAGCGCAACGCCGCGGCGGTCGTCTTCACCATCGACGCGCGCCACGGCATGCGCCATGCACCCAATTCCATCGAAGACCTCATTGCAGGTGCGGTGCGCAACAACGATGTGCTGATCCCGTTCGGTAGCGTCGACCCCTGGCAAGGCCGGCACGCCGTACATCGCGTACATGAACTCGTTCGCGATTTCGGGGTCAAGGGATTCAAGTTCCATCCGAGCATGCAGGCGTTCGAACCCAACGACCGTTCCTATTATCACGTCTACGCGGCGATCGCCGAGGCTGGCGTACCTGCGCTGTTCCATACCGGGCAGACCGGCATGGGCGCGGGCCTGCCGGGTGGGCACGGGATCAAGCTGCGCTATTCCGACCCGATGCTGATCGACGACGTCGCTGCGGACTTTCCCGAGCTGACGATCGTGATGGCCCACCCCGCGGTGCCGTGGGTGGATGCGCAGATCTCGATCGCCACCCACAAGGCCAATGTCTACATGGACCTGTCCGGGTGGTCGCCGAAGTACTTCCCGCAGCAGCTTGTGCGCGCCATGACCCGCCAGTTGCGCAGCAAAGTACTGTTCGGCTCCGACTACCCGTATATCCACATGGATCGGTGGCGCAAAGACTTCGACACCCTCGACGTTGACCCAGCGGTGTTGCCACTGATCTACAAGGAGAACGCGCTACGGGTCCTGGGAATCACGCGATGAGTTTCCCGCTGCGGTCACCGAGATCAAGAACCGTAGCTGGCTGTGCCCGGCGTCAATTTGCCGGGTGTGGCGTGCCCATCGTGAAGTCGGCGAAGTCGAATCCCGGCACGACGACGCAGCTCACCAGGCATGGCTGATCGTCGCGCGGGCGCGCTCGCTGCCAGTTGCCGGGTGGGATGACGAGCTGAGGGCTTTCCCCGGCCATGATGTTGGTGCCCAGTAGGTGGGTTTTGGCGGAGTCCTGTTCGGTGCCGAAGTCCAGTACTAGCGGTCCGCCGGAATGGAATAGCCACAGCTCGGCGCTTCGCACCGTGTGCCATGCGGATGCCTGGCCCGGCATGAGTAAGAACAGGATTGCGGTGCCCGCATTGCGAGGCCCGGCGTAGTCCGCAGGTAGAGCCGACTGCGGGATGCTCAGCTCGCTGCGCCATGTCTCCCGATACCACCCGCCCTCGGGGTGCGGGGATAGATCCAGCCGACGCACCAACTCCGGAAGATCGTTCATCAAACTCACCTTAACTGTCCTGAGTCAGAGGTGGGGCAGACCACAACACCCGAGTAGTCTTTGCGGATGCCTCGCGCGCGTCCCGGTTGGTTGGTGGCGCTCTGCGCAATAATCGTGGCCGTGAGTGCCTGGCTGCCGTGGTTGACGTCCACAGCCGATGGCGGTGGACGGGCCAATGCCATCGGCGGAATCGCCGGGGTGATGCCGGTGCCGCCTCCGGGGTTCGGGGTCGGGCAGTTCGTGGTTCTGCTTGCGTCGTTGTTGGTCGTCGCCGGCGCGATGGCGGCTCGCTATATTTCTGAGCGCTTGGCTTCAACTGTCGCGCTAGTGATTTCGGTGGTCTTGGTGATCTTGGTGGTCTGGTACCACCGGCTCTATGTGGCCCCACCGGTTACGGCCGGCTATGGCCTCTTCATCGGGGGTGCCGCTGCCCTGGCGGCATTCGTATTGTCGATATGGACAATTCTGACGGCGTGGCAGTCGTCGGCGCCGACTACCAGGAGGCGGTCATGAGCGGATTCGTCGAGCCCGTGTTGCTGGTTGGCGCCCGCTGGGTGAGGTTGGAACCCCTTACCCGCGAACATATCCCCGAGATCGAGGCCGCTGCTGCCGATGGTGAGCTCGGCAAGCTGTGGTTCACCTTTGCGCCGAAGGCCGGTGCGGCCGGAGACTGGGTCGAGGCACGTTTGGCGGCTCAGACACCCGATACCGGCCTGACGTTCGTGGTGCGCGGGCGCGACGGCGCCCTCGTCGGATCATCCAGCTACATGAACGTTGATGGCCCCAACCGGCGGCTCGAGGTCGGATACACCTGGTACACGGCTTCGGTTCGACGCACCGGAATCAACTCAGAAACGAAGCTGCTGATGCTAGGCCACGCCTTCGACGAATTGGGTTGCGTTGCAGTCGAGTTCCGCACGCACTACTTCAACACCGCCAGCCGAGCCGGCATCGAGCGCCTGGGCGCAAAGCTCGACGGCATACTGCGCAGCCATCAGGTCCAGCAAGATGGTTCGCGCCGCGACACTGTCGTGTATTCAATCCTGGACATCGAGTGGCCCTCGGTGCGCAACAATCTGAAATTCCGGTTGGATCGCCATTCCTGAGTGGAACGGCCCTAG
>CAZCHU010000095.1:0-10772 GCA_964498215.1 uncultured Mycobacterium sp.
AGAACGAGAACCGCTCCCACAACTCGACACCGAAGAGGTTGGTCAGCCCGATCGGATGCCCGAAAAACGTGCGCGAATCATCCTGTTCACGGATAGCCATGGCGATACTTTGCCCTCTTTACGCGGCCGCCGTTGGACTTAGGACCGAAAATCGCCGGTTGCGCACGACCCTGACTCCTGTACGACGCGTGCACACACCCGGCTCCGCAGGCGTGTCCGGTGTGGACGCGACCTCACCCCATGTTCCTCGCAATGGCGAAACATGTTTCGTCACACGTTATTTCACAAATCGCCCCGAACCGGAGGTTCGCCGTTTTGCACATCATTCGTGGAGTGCGGTCTGTTAGGTTGGGTTCTCCACCTGAGCGGAGTCGACCAGATGACTGTCAATCAGCCCCATTCCATGGCCCCAGCGGACGCGCCCGGAGCCAAGGAACACAAGGGCCTGCTGGTTGGCGCTGCCGCGATGATGGCCGCCGGCTTCCTGACCACTTTCCTGTCACCTCTGCTTGCGATCTCGTTTGCCAAGGAATTCGAATTCGGTATCGGGTCGGCGGGGTTGCTCGTGGCGTGCGGACAGGGCGGCGTCGCACTGTCGGCATTCGGCATCCTGCCGTTCCTGCCTCGCCTGGACCGCCGAAAAGTTGGGACGGCAGGGGCGCTCGTCACCTCCGCGGCTCTGGCCGCGACCGGGTTCGCCACCGGGTTCGGCACGGTGTTGACCCTGCAGATCGTGACGGGGCTGGGCGCCGGACTCTGCTATGCATGTGCGAACTCGGCACTGGCCTACGCACGCCTTCCCGAGCGTGCCTTCAGCATCGTCACCATGACGTGGATGCTGGTCGGAGCGTTCATGCTGACGCTGGGTCCGACACTTCATGAGCTATGGCCGAAGGCCGGTGTTCTGCTCGGGATGGCCGCCGCGGTGCTGCTGTGCGTCATCTTCATCACCCGATTGCCGGACGTGCGACGTCTACCCAAGAATGACGAGGCGGCGGCGCAACTGGAGAACGCGGAAGGACCGGCGGGCATCGTCGGACTCGCGGTGCTCTTGCTTTCAGCCGTGGCGTTTCTCGAGATCGGGAACGCGATGGTCTGGACATTTGCCGAGCCGATCGGGATGCACGCGGGACTATCAGCTCAGGGCACCGCGACATTCCTGGGTCTGTCGCAGCTTGTCGGACTCGTGGGAGCAGGAATCACGCTGGCGTTGGGCGCGAAGGTTCCCAAGATGGTCCTGTTTGTTCCGGCGGCGGTGACGTTGGGGGTGGGCAATCTCCTGGTCGGCACCGCTGCCAGCCCGGCTCCGTTCATCATCGGATTCCTCGCCATCAACGTTGCTTTCTTCTGCGCCATCCCGCTGCTGCTGTCGCTGGCGGCGGAACTCGACACCAGCTCTGGCCGGCTCGTCGTGCTTGCCGGCGGCGCCGCGCTGGTGGCCGGCGCGGCCGCTCCGGCATTCGGCGCCTTCATCGCCGGGGAGAACGAACACTGGTCCCGGCTGGGCGTGACAGCCCTGACACTGGTGTTGCTGGCTATTCCCCTATTGGTTCTTCCGGTTCGGGTGGCCAAGCACCGAGTGGCCCTCTCGGCAGCACCCGTGCAGGACGCTGCAATGCCCGCGCAGGACGAATCGCACAATGGCTGAAGCACGCTCCACCAAGGAAGGTCTGCTATGTCGATGACAGAATCGAACGCCCACGACGAGACCCCGCTGGCAGACATTCCGCGACCGGAGGGCAGACTGCCGCTTCTGGGCGACGCACTTCGCATGGACGCTGAACGGCCGACGCGGAGCATGATGGATCTCGCCGACGAACTCGGCCCCGTCTACAGTCTGGTCACCCCCGGCCACGACACGATCGTGGTCTCGGGCGGCGACGCGGTCGAAGAGTGCCTGGACGAGAGCCGCTTCGAGAAGAACAACGCCCCCGAATTGGTGGCGATGCGGGAGATCGCAGGCGATGCCATCTTCACCTCGTGGACCCGGGAACCGGCGTGGAAGAAGGCGCACAACATTCTGCTGCCGGCCTTCGCCCCGCAGGCGATCAAGGGTTACACCGAGAAGATGGCCGACATCGCCGACCAGCTAGTGCTGAAGTGGGCGCGGCTGAACCCGGGCGATCCCGTCGACATCGGCACCGACATGACCAAGCTGACATTCGACACCATCTGCCTGGTCTGCTTCAGCTACCGTCCGGGGTCCTTCTACCGGGAGGGGATGCCGCCGACTGTCACCGCAATCGAGGAGGCGATTGCCGAATGCGTCAACCGCCCGAGCCGGTTGCCCGGCCAGGACATCTACGAAGCGATCAAAGGACGCAGCAAGTACAAGGAGAACCTGAGCGTCCTCAACAATCTGGCCGACAAGATCATCGAGGACCGGATCCGCAGC
Organism: uncultured Mycobacterium sp.; assembly: GCA_964498215.1. GTDB lineage: Bacteria > Actinomycetota > Actinomycetes > Mycobacteriales > Mycobacteriaceae > Mycobacterium. Next base: position 2,396 of record CAZCHU010000095.1, read on the forward strand.
GCCGAGGTAGGCAAGAACGGGGACGTGCTGGATTTGATGTTGACGCAGGCCGACAAGGACACCGGCGAGAAACTGACGAGGCTCAGCATTCGCCAACAGATGATCACCTTCCTGGCCGCGGGGTATGACACGACCAGCGGGATGCTGATGTGGACCATCTACTACCTGATCAAAAACCCCGAGGTGCTGGCCAAGTGCTACGCGGAGGTCGACGAAGTCTTCGGGGACGACCTATCGGTGCTGCCTACCGAAACTCAGATCCCCAAGCTGCAGTACGTGCTGCAGTGTATGAAAGAGGCACTCCGACTCGGGCCCAACAACGCGGGATTCCAGGTACGCCCGCTCGATGACGAGGTGATCGACGGCAAGTACCGGGTCAAGAAGGGGCAGGCGATCCACATCCTGACTCCGCAGTTGCAGCGCAACCCCGCGTGGTTTCCCGAACCCGAGAAGTTCGACCCTGATCGCTTCACGCCAGAACTCGAGGCGTCCCGACCCGCGTGGGCCTGGATGCCTTTCGGCAGCGGTCAACGCGCGTGCATCGGCCGCCACTTCTCCTTCTACGAGTCGCAGCTGCTACTCGGGCTGATTTTGCAGCGTTTCGACCTCATCGACTCGTTCGACTACCAGCTCGACGTCGAGGACTTCTTCTCGATCAAACCAAAGAATCTGTCCATCACCGTCAGGCCCCGCGCAGGGCGTGAGACGTCCGTTATCGCGGGGCCGCGTACCGGCGTCACATCCGAGACCGAAGCCGAGACCCCCGCATCATCGGCGGCAGCACAACGCGTCGTCTCCGACTACGGCGGCGGAAACCCGATTCTTGTGCTGCACGGCTCCAATCTGGGGACCTCCGAGCGGATCGCCACCGAGATCGCCGAGGACGGTCGCGCCCGGGGGTTCGCAGTACGGCAGGGCCCCCTCGACGACTACGTGGACGCGTTGCCCAAGGACGGACTCGTCGTCATCTGCGCGTCGTCCTACAACGGCAATCCACCGGACAACGCGTTGAAGTTCCATCGCTGGCTGAGCGGTGGGCTCGCTCCGGACGCCCTGGCGGGCGTAACCTACACGGTCTTCGGTGCTGGCGACCGGGTGTGGGCGACGACGTTCCAGAAGGTGCCGGCCGAAATCGATGAGATGCTCGAATCCGCAGGGGCACAACGGTTCTGTCCCCGCGGCATCGCCGATGCATCCGATGACTTCGACGGAATGTTCCGCGACTGGTACGCCGCGTTCTGGCAGCAGGCGGGCGCGGCGCTCGGACTCGCACCGCAGACCGAAGTCCCGACCGACATGAACCGTTACGAGATCGCACCCACCGGGAAGCGGTTGCACGGCGCGTTCTTCTCTTCACTTGACGCGACAGCATTTCGGCTCGCCGAGAACCGGGAACTGCTCACCCGTGTGGTGCAGAACGGCCCTGTCCCACAGTCGACCCGCCACATAGAGTTCGAGCTGCCGGAGGGCGCGAGCTACCGCACCGGCGACCACATCGCTTTGCTTCCGCGCAACTCGGCTGAGCTGATCGGCCGGGCCGCCGCACTGGCCGAGCTCGACCTCGACGAGTTGGTGATGATCCGGTCGAATACCGGTGCGCCTAGCCATCTTCCGCTGGATACGCCGTTCGTGGTCTCCGAGTTGCTCGCAGCGCGGGTCGAGTTGCAGGCCCCGATGACGCGCGCTCAGATCCGCATCCTGGCCGAGTTCGCGACCGACGGCGACGAGCAGGCAGAGCTTGTAGCCCTGGCCGCCGACGAGAACGTGACGCGATACCGCGAACAAATCCTGTTCAAGCGGGTTTCCCTGCTCGACATCGTGCAGCGCTACCGCTCCGTCGACGTGCCGCTGAATACCTGCCTGGACCTCTTGCCCGGCCTGGCACCGCGCTATTACTCGATCTCTTCATCGCCGACGGTGTCTCCGAAAAGATGCAGCATCACCGTCGGGGTCCTACAAGCTCCGGCCCGCAACGGCGAGGGGATCTATCACGGGACTTCATCGAACTTCCTCGCCCGAACCGAACCCGGTGCAATGGTTCCCGGGTTTATTCGGCCGCCGGGCCTGCCTTTTGACGTTCCCGAGGATCCGGCGACACCGATGATCATGATTGCCACCGGAACTGGCTTGTCACCATTCCGTGGGTTCCTGCAGGAGCGGGCGGCGCAGGGCGCGAGTGCCGACCTCGGACCGTCGCTGCTGATCTACGGATGCCGACTGCCGGATTCGGACTTCATCTACGAGGACGAAATCCGGCAGTTCGAGACGGATGGGATCGTCACAATCGTGCCCGCCTATTCGCGGATCAAGGATGGGTCGCGGGTGCAGGATGCCGTACGCGCCCACGCTGAGCAGATCCTCGAGCTGATCGCGCGGGGCGGGATCACCTATGTCTGCGGCGGAGCGGGCACGGTGGCGCCCGCGTTGCGGGATGCTTTCGCCGAGATTTACCAACGGCATAGCGGAGTGTCTGCAGAGGACGCAACGGCATGGCTCGAACAACAGCGCACCGAGAATCGCTATCTGGAAGACGTTTGGGCGGCGCACTGACCCGAACACCGTCGCCGTCTGTCACGATGGTGGTCAGTGGTCTGGAGGAGACGGCGCACATGAGCGAGACGAAGTTCTTGGAACTGCACGGCGATCGCGTCGCCTACCAGGATGCCGGAAGTGCCGATGATGCGTTGTTGCTGATTCACGGAATGGCCGGAAGCTCCGAGACGTGGCGCGCGGTGATACCGCAGCTGTCGAAGAAGTATCGAGTAATCGCGCCGGACTTGCTGGGACACGGCCAATCCGCAAAACCTCGGAGCGACTACTCGCTCGGCGCATTCGCGGTACTGCTGCGGGACTTGCTCGACGAACTGGGAGTCTCCCGCGCGACGGTCATTGGGCAATCGCTTGGCGGCGGCGTGGCGATGCAGTTCGCCTACCAGCATCGCGACTACTGCCAGCGGTTGGTGTTGATCAGCAGCGGCGGCCTCGGCCCGGATGTCGGCTGGACGCTTCGCCTGCTTTCCGCTCCGGGAGCTGAGTTGATCCTGCCGGCCATAGCGCCGCCACCAGTGGTGACCGCCGGCAACAAGTTACGTAAGTGGTTCTCGGCCAGCGGGATTCAATCGCCGCGCGGAGCCGAAATGTGGAGCGCCTATTCCTCGTTGTCCGACGCGCAAACACGCCAGGCGTTTCTGAAGACGCTGCGCTCGGTGGTCGACTACCGGGGGCAATCGGTGAGCGCCCTGGGCAAGCTACATCTGACATCCGACGTTCCGACGATGGTGATCTGGGGCGATCACGATCGAATTATCCCGATCGAGCATGGCTACGCCGTACGCGATGCCCGGCCAGGCTGCCGCCTCGAGGTGCTGGAAGGTGTAGGCCACTTCCCGCACGTGGAACGCCCAATCGAAGTAGTGGATCTGATCAACGATTTCATCGACGCGACGGCCTGCTCTGACCACGTGGTCGAGCCACCTATTGCGGAGCGACCAGACCAGCAATGACCTGAACCGGCACCGGATCTGTCCACACCCGGGCGGCTTCGACGATCTCCAACTTCCGGGGGAACCCCCCCTTTCGGTGCGTGATACTGAGCACATGGTCGGTGTCGGTGACCGGTGAGCGCGGTGGAGGCGTTCCACGGAATGTGGACCAACGTGCGGCACCGGTTTGGCCAGGGCGCACCCCAGCACGGCACTCAGTTCGATGCCAGCGCCGCGCTTCGCCAGTTCAGCGACGATGTTGCGAACGCAGCACCCGGATCAGCCTGGTCGGGTGGTGCAGCCATCGCCTACGCAGCAAGAAATGGCAGCCACCGTTGGGCTCTCGACAGCATCGCCGAACTCGATCGACGTCTTGGCAGATCCGTCGACCAATCCGCGCGAATCGTTGACGCCGGCCGCCAGGATCTGGACATGCTGCGCCACTGGGTGGCCTGCGCCGCGGACAGTGTTCCCGACGGTCCGCAACGCGAAACGGTGTTCACTCAGATCGCCAGCAAGGGCCTGGTGTGGCTCGCCGACATTGTCCGCAATGCCCAGGATGGCCTCGACGATGTCGTACGGGAGATCGGCGGGATCGAGGAGGAATACGCCGCGCTCACTATCAAGCGGTCCCCCGCCCCCTCCGGACAGGAGGAGGCCGCGGATGCCACCGATGAGCCGGATATGTCCGTGGGCGATATCAACGACGTCGACCGGGCCAACCGGGAACTGCTCCAGGAAATGCGCCAGGAGTACCAGCAGCTTCCCGACAGCCAGGCCAAGACCGACCGACTCAATGACATCGCCGCCATCCGTGAAGCGCTCACGGTGCCCGACTCGCACCTGGTGTACGTGGCCAAGCCCGCGCATCACACACAGATGATCGCGGCGGCCACTTCGGTGGGGGACCCGTTCGCCGCCGACCACGTATCGGTCACCGTTCCCGGGGTGTCAGGCAGCACCCGCGGGTCCATCGTCGGCATGACCAGGGATGCCGCCGACTTGCGCAACGAGGCAAGGGATATCGCCGAACAGATCCGCGCAAGCCAGAACATTGCGACCGTCGCGTGGCTCGGCTATCAACCTCCGCTCAATCTCGGCGACTCCTCGGTGCTCAGTGACGATCTTGCTCACGCCGGAGCCCCGAGACTCACCTCCTTCCTCCGCGAGCTGGACGAGGCTGGCAGGAATCCGGGCCAGAGCACCGCGCTATTCGGGCATTCCTACGGCTCGCTGACCTCGGGCATCGCTCTGCACGACGGTGCCAGCCAGTACGTCAACAACGCCGTGCTCTACGGGTCTGCCGGGTTCCAAGCTGACACTCCGGCAGAACTCGGAATGAATGACGACAACTTCTTCGTGATGTCCGCGCGAGACGACCCCATCAATACCCTCGGCGCGCTAGCGCCTTACCACGGGTGGGGTTCGGATCCCAACGACATCATCAACGAGGACGGCCGGCTGCGGTTCCGGTTTCAACACCTGGATGCCGACGCAGGAGCCACACCCCTCTCGGGCTATGAGTTCAAGACCGGGGTCTCGGGGCACTCGGACTACGGCCGCAACGCAGGAGAACGAATGACGGGCTACAACCTGGCAGCGATCTTGCTCAATCGCCCGGATCTCGCAGTGAAAGAAACCCCACTTTCATGGTGATCGGATGGCCAGAGGAACGAACCCGACGGTGCCCGGCACCGTTGGCGTTACTGGCCGTTACCTCAGCGCTGATTGGTGGATGCTCCGGGAACGAGAATCGCTACGAGCCCACCACGGTCAACGACGACGACGCTGCGATCAAGCTCATCGATGACCTACGTTCCAAGGGCTCCTACGAAGACGCCCGTCGACGTCTCACTGCCACCGCTGAATTCACCGCCGAACGCATCGTCGCCGCCGTTGCCGGCCAGAGCTGGCAATTCAACACTGACCCACACGGGCGGCACATCAAGGAGCAGGGACTGCCCTGCGAACAGCTCACCGGCGATATCGCCCGCCGCCCGATGGCCTATTCAATCCAGTTCGGTAGACCGTTCAGCGACAAGGATTTCGGATTGGCCCATGACATCGTGCGCCAGGAAGCCGCCGCGTACGGTGCGATCGACGAGTCGTCATTGTTCAACGATCCACACAAGCGCGATGTCGAAATCCGGGGCAACGGCTACGAATTCACTCTCGGCCAGATCAATGTCGCCACGCTCAACATCACCGGAGCCTGCTTCCTGCTGCAGAGCGTCGTCGACCTGCCGCCGGAGTGACTGGCCGCCGAACCGGCGATCGAGCCTCCCGAACCAGCCCGACGCCCTCGTTGTCTGCCCCCGTCCGCTCTATTGGCGCGGTCGAGCCGTTCTACCAGTTGCTCGGCGAATAGTCCTTCAGGAAGCAGCCGTGCAGATCCTCGCCGGCCTCGCCTCGCACAATCGGGTCATACACCCGAGCCGCGCCGTCCACAAGATCGAGCGGTGCGTGGAAACCCTCTTCGGCCAAACGCATTTTGGTGGGATGTGGTCGCTCGTCGGTGATCCATCCGGTGTCGACAGCGGTCATCAGGATCCCATCTTGGTCCAGCATCTCAGCCGCGCTGGTGCGAGTGAGCATGTTCAACGCTGCCTTGGCCATGTTGGTGTGCGGGTGACCGGGCCCCTTGTATCCCCGACTGAACTGGCCCTCCATGGCTGACACGTTGACGATGTATTTGCGGCGGGCCGCCGAGGCCGCCATCGCTGGGCGCAGGCGGCTCACCAAGATGAACGGTGCCGTCTGGTTGCACAGCTGGACCTCGAGCAATTCCATCGGATCGACTTCGTGCACACGCTGGGTCCAACTGTTCACCGCGCTGGTATCTGGCAGCAGGCCGCCGGCATCGATGGCAGTGCCCGCAAAGATCCTCTCCGGAGAGGCGCTGCGAGCAGCCAGCGCCGACTCGGTCACGGCGTGCGGCGCCGGGTGCTCGGCGAAGCTCGCCGCCAGTGCGGCCGGATGCGCGTCGCTGACATGGTCGAAAGTGATCACGTCCACCAACTCGGTGGGCGCTGCGCGCTCCGCCTCGACCAGCGCTGTGTACGAGCCGGGTGGGCGTCGCACGGTCTGCGCCGCGTTGTTGATCAGGATATCGAGCGGGCCCTGCGCCGCCACCGTGTCGGCCAGCGCCACCACCTGGGCGGGGTCACGTAGATCGATTCCCACGACACGGAGCCGGTGCAGCCAGTCGGCGCTGTCGGCCATCCCGGCAAACCGGCGCACGGCGTCATTCGGAAACCGGGTCGTAACTGTCGTGTGCGCGCCGTCACGAAGCAGTCGCAGCGCAATGTACATGCCGATCTTGGCTCGGCCGCCGGTCAGCAAGGCGGTGCGGCCGGTGAGGTCGGTTCGAGCGTCACGCTTCGCGCGGTTGAAGGTGGCGCAGTCCGGACATAGCTGATGGTAGAAAGCATCGACCACCGAATAGCGTTCTTTGCACATGTAACAGGCCCGCGAGCGCAGTAGCGTGCCCGCACTGGCTCCAACTGCGGTGGACACCAGCGGTAAGCCCTGAGTCTCGTCGTCGATGCGGCCCGGGGCGCCGGTCGCGGTGGCCGCGGTGACGGCGCGGTCGGCAGCAGCCACCGAATCACGCTTGGCCCTCCGGCGGGCGAGCTTCACCGATTTGAAGATGCCCGCTGTCGCTCGACGTACGGCAACGGCATCGGGGTGTTCAGGTGGCAACTCCTGAATCTGGGACAGGACCCGCAGACAAGTGCTGAGCTGTTCGGGATCGATCGCGGTCACCGTCGAAGGGTAAAGGCGCCGCGGGCCGTTCAGCGAAACGCGCTCGGCAACGACGTCCACCCCGATGGGCTCTGACGTGGGGTTTTTCCATCACGCGGTCTAGAAGCGCCAGCGGGGCTGTATATCGGCTAGGAATAGTGAACAATGGGGCCTGCGGCGGCCGCGGGGTAGAGAACACTTGCTCGCGCGGCGTACGCACCTCGTGTCCAACCACGAAATACCACAAACCGGCTGTTCGCCGCGTAAGTTGGTCGTGGTCGGGACCAGACAGGAGCAGGTGGGATCCGAATGAACGCTTCTACTCGCGCGGCACTCACGACCGGAGTCGCTGCGCTTAGCCTCGGCGCGCTGGCGGCGGCGGTATCGGTACCTCCGGAATCAATGCGGACCACCCAAGTCGTGCGACCGGCAAACTTCGTCGCCGATATCGAACCCGACGCTGCGGGTGAACCCACCGCACCCCCCTCCGAGGAAGACCTGGACTCGGCCCTGGAACTGATCGAACAACTCGCCCCTGTTGCGGACGGCCGGGTGGTCACGGTCAGGTTGAGCGATCACGAAGAGCCGGGATCGGTGACCATCGCGCCCACGGCGCCGAAGGTTGGTTCTGCAGTAGAGGCCGATGGTGCCTCAGCCGAAATTACCCACCAGGCGGCGGTCGCTGATCCAGTTGCCCAAAACGCGGCATCGGACCTTATCGACAACGTCTATTCGGTGTCGCGTTACTGGGCTAACTACGTCTCGCTGGAGCTCGGACCCTGGCTGATCAACTGGATTCCGGGCGGGTATCTGGTGTCCGACCAGATCTACATCTGGTATCCGAATTTCGTCCTGCCCACGGTCGATAGTTTCGTCTACGACTTCCTTGATCCGGTGGTCAACGATCCGCTGAATCTGGAGGTCTGGTTCGACGGCATCGGCGACGTCCTCACCACCGCCGGCACCGGAATCGCCGCCGGAATTAGCGACGAGATCAACTACATCGTGACGTTCGGCTGGTTCCCGATACCGTTGCCGCCGCTGCCTGACTTCCCGCTGCCCGGACTCTCGTCGACGTCGGCACCGGCCGCAACATCACTGGCCCCGGTCGATGCCGACCAAACAGGCATGGAGGGATCCGCAGAGGAGGC
>CAZCHU010000095.1:10872-13075 GCA_964498215.1 uncultured Mycobacterium sp.
TACTGAGCCGGCCGACACCGCAGACGAGGCCACCGAGCCAGCCGACACGGCAGACCAGGCCACCGAGGCCACCGAGCCGGCCGACACCGCAGACGAGGCCACCGAGCCAGCCGACACGGCAGACGAGGCCACCGAGGCCACCGAGCCAGTCGACACCGCAGACGACGCCACCGAGGCGGCCGACACCCCGGAAGACGCCACCGCAGAGGAAGCCACCGACACCGTCGACGGGGACGGAAGCGCCGAGAGAACGACCGGGGCGGATGCCGTCGACGAGGTCGAAGCTGTCGACGACACGGTCGAGTCGGCAATGGAGCCCAGCGACGAAGGCGATTCCGAGCCTGCTGTCGAGTCCGTCGAGGCTGAGCAGTCCGGCGACGATGCCAACACCAGCACGGGTGACCAGCAAGACAGTGCACCGAGCTCCGGTGAGGGCGACAGCGGAAACGACAGCGACAGCGCGACCTCGGCTACGTCCGACTCGGACGAGGGCTGATCACCGCCGCGCACTGGTGTAACTACCACGTGGTTCTGAAATCGCGATGATCCGTAGCGTCGGGCGCACTGGCCCCCTCAAGGTTGTCGGGCTGGTGCTGTGGCAGCTGAAGTACGAGCTGCTGGTGATACTCCTGGTTGCCGCACTACTGATACCGATTCCCGACAGCATCCAGCTGGAAAACTCCACGGCCGGGTTGTCCGTCCTGGGCGTCGCTGCCTCGATCTTCATCGGTTTCCGCAACACCACTGCCTACAACCGGTGGTGGGAGGCGCGCACCTTGTGGGGCGCTGTGATCAACGACTCGCGAGCATGGCACAACAACCTGGCTGCCGTCGACAACGGGACGGCGAACATGTCTGATGTCCTCGACCGCATGCGTCGCCGCCAGGTCCGCTATGCCTGGACGTTAGCCTCAGAAATGCGAAGGGTGGCTGCGCCGCCCGGGGTTGTTGAGCTCACCGACGAGGACCCCCCTGGGGCAACGGCTACCGACCTGCTGAACTTCCAAGCCAGGGACGTTCAAGGCCTTCTGGCAGGTGGGCATATCGACTACCAGGCCCGCGTGATGTTGATGTCGGTCAACACCGCACTCGCGTCATCGCAGGGCGGGTTGGAGCGCATCCGAAATCAGCCCATCCCAGTCCACTACGACGTGTTCATTCGCGTGATGACCTGGCTGTTCGCCATGGTCGCCTTCAACCGTTTCGACGCCAACCATGAGTACGCCAGTGTCGGACTCGGACTGGTGCTCATGTTGTTGTTCATCGTGGCCGAGCGGCTCGGGTACTTCATCGAGCGGCCGATGAGCAACCGCATCTTCGACCTCCCGATGTACCGGTTCTGCGCCACCATCAGCGGCAACCTACTCGGCCGCAGCCATCCGTTGGCGGCGCCTCGGGAATCAGACAAGGCCATCGTCTGGATGTAGGTGGGTCGCGCGGGCCTGGGGCCTGCGCGGGTTCAGGTGAGCCGGAACAGGTAAGCGAACGCAGTTCGGGTGTAGGCGATCCCCCGACCACTGCGGCGAATGGCGTCGGGATCGGCTGCTGTCGGCTTCTTGGGCGTGAGGTAGCTGTCGAGTGTTCCACCGTCGACGCGGTAGTGGTCGCCGCGCTGGTGCACGGCGGCTAGGAGCTCAAGACGTGGGTCGAGCGCAGCGAGGCTGGCGTCACCGTGGCTGGTGTTGGCCAGGAACAGGCCGCCTGGTTGGAGGTATTGCTGGCAGTGGTCCCAGATTGGGCCGGCATAGAGCGAGATGAGCAAGTCGAACTCGGCCTCGCCGAGGCCGAGGTCGGTGGTGTAGTCGGTGTTCAGGAATTTCACGTCGGGCTCGACATCGGGCCGGACGCGGCCCTCCAGTTCGGCCATGACGAGTTCGCGATTGGCGAAGTAACGTGCGGCACGGCGGTCGGTGTCGACATAGGTCACTGCGGGGACGGCCGTGGAAGGCGACAGGTCGAGATAGCAGCCCGGATAGAGCGCTGTCGCCGGCGCCCACTCCTTCACGAGGGTTGCGAATAGCTCGGATCTGTCGCCGATGCTGTTTCGGTAGGTCGCCCACGAGGGTTGGACCGGAGGCCGGTTCATGCGATCTCTTTCACGCTGAATGTCGTGTGCAGATAACCGGGATCAGGATCAAGCAGCGGTCTGGACCGTGTCGTACTGAGGAGGCGGTCAAGTTCTCGGGTTATCGGGGGACCGGGG
>CAZCHU010000096.1:0-11479 GCA_964498215.1 uncultured Mycobacterium sp.
CCGCGTGGCCGTACGCACATAGTTGTCTTCTGAAAGTCTAGAAGCCTGAGGTCGAAATGGCAGCCCCCACACTGGGTGAAATCTGCTCACAGGCGTACTCGCTAGCCCGGTCCGTCACGTTACCTCTACTACCTCTTGGGGCGTGCAGTACGCGCCAGTAGCGCTTACCCATACTGCTGTGGCCGTTTCACAAGGGCGCTTCCCCCGTCTTGGGGGGCGACGCTCGGCATCGCCAGCGGTAGGATTCGAGTGATCGACGCATAGAGGATGGCCAGAATGCCTGCACGTGACGGCGAGTGGACGACACCGGCCGCAATGGCGATTCCGCCGGAAGGCTATTTCGAACTCGAACGCGGCCGCTACGGACCCACGTTTCCGCGCACTCCGGCCTGCTACGGCTTCTCGATCATCGCCAAGGTCAAAGAGGGTCGCGAAGCTGCGCTGCGCGCCTACGGCAAGCAGATCGAGGAAACCATCGCAGCTAGTCCGCACGCGCTCGCCCCGCTACGGCTGCACTATCTGCGCTGGGTTCTGTTCGACGTCGGCTCGGGCCTGCATTTTCAGTACCAGGGGATCTTTGACACAGATTTCGACAAGTACACCGAGGACGCTGTCCGATTGTTCAGCGAAACCGGGCTCACGACGGCATTCGTCCATCTCGAAGGCTTCCCCCAGGACTGGCAAACCAACCCGGAAGCCTTTATCCGATTCGTGCGCGAACATCAGTGTCCCAGCTTCCTTGAGTACGGTGAATACCCCTACGTCACGGCAGACGAAATCAAGAAAGCGCTGCGCTTGAAGAGCGCATTCTCGGACATGCTCGATCAGATGCAGTGACACTCGAACTCGACGATATTCAGCACATTCTGCTGACCCGGACGCCCGCCATGACCGGGCGCTACGAGTTCCTGACATTCGACACCGCGGCCGGTGGACGAGCCTGGCTATCGGAGTTAATCGACCGGGTGCAATCTGCGGCCGATGCGACCCGGACGATGGACGGCTCGCGACGCTGGATCACGCTGGCGTTCACCTGGACCGGATTGCGTGCTCTCGGCGTCTCGGCCGAGGCATTGGCCAGCTTCCCCGACGAGTTCCGCGAGGGTATGGCCGCCCGCGCGGACATCCTCGGCGACACCGGCTCAAGTGCCCCGCAACATTGGGTGGGCGGGCTGGCAGGTGACGACGTTCACGCCATCGCCATCCTGTTCGCACGCGACGACGACGAGCACCGACGCTGCGTCGGCGAGCACGACAAGCTGGTAGCCCGCACCGACGGTGTTCGGACCCTGTCCTATCTCGACCTCAACGCCACCCCGCCGTTCAACTACGCTCACGACCATTTTGGCTTTCGTGACCGGTTGTCTCAGCCGGTCATGAAGGGCTCGGGAGAACATCCCACGCCGGGGTCGGGCGCGGCGCTGGAACCGGGCGAGTTCATTCTGGGCTACCCCGACGAGTACGGCCCCGCAGACAATATTCCTCAGCCACACGTGCTTTCACGCAATGGCAGCTATATGGCCTATCGCCGGTTGCAGGAGCACGTGGGTCGTTTCCGGGCGTATCTGTCCGAGAACGCCGACACACCCGAGGAGCAGGAACTGCTGGCCGCCAAATTCATGGGTCGTTGGCGCAGTGGCGCACCACTTGTGCTTGCGCCGGATGCGGACGATCCGGAGCTCGGCGCAGACCCGATGCGCAACAACGACTTCAACTACAAAGAGATGGACCCCTTGGGATATGCGTGCCCGCTAGGGGCGCATGCTCGGCGGCTCAACCCTCGCGACACCGCCCACAACATGAATCGTCGCAGGATGATCCGACGAGGCGCCACCTACGGCCCGGCGTTACCCGACGGCGCGCCCGAGGACGGAGTCGAACGCGGAATCGCCGCCTTCATCATCTGTGCCAGCCTGGTGCGCCAGTTCGAATTCGCCCAGAACGTGTGGATAAACGACCGAACTTTCCATGAGCTCGGGAACGAGCACGATCCCATTTGTGGCGCGCAGGACGGGACCCTGGACTTCACGGTGCCGAAGCGCCCGATTCGCAAGGTACACAAGGGCATACCTGCTTTCACCACCCTCAAAGGCGGCGCATACTTCTTTCTTCCGAGCCTGACCGCCCTCCGCTACTTGGCCACGCTCGACACTTAGGGATCCAACCTATGCACACGCAACCTGCCCGCACCTACAACCAAGATCACATCGCGCGTGCCCACGACGGGAACCGACGGGTCAGCATCTATTGGACGTGGAGTTACCCCTGGGAAGCCCAACGTGACCCGGCAGCGATGGCCAATCGTTTTTCCACCATGACTGAAGTGCGCAACGTTGTGTACCCCGTCTACGAGACGACGGAGTTCGAGGCCCATAACTTCCTGCAGGGCATTGCCGGAACACTGGAGCTGTTCCACCGTTCGGCGATTTCGTTTCAGCGCCTGGTCGCCGAAATCACCGGTCATCCAGTCGCTGTCTTCCAGCGAGTCGATCAGGCCGGCTACCAGCAGCCGATCGACGAGCGCATTCTCGCCGATACCGACACCCTGCTGGTCTTCGGCCTCGACCACCTCACTTCAGGGTTGGAAGTGGCCGACCATGAGGTTGAGGCGATCCGCGAATGGCTCGGCCGGGAGGGCACCTGCCTCCTGCTCGCGCCACACCACGACGTGGGGTTCACCGACGATCTCGAGCAGCGCCAGATGGAGTATGAACACCACGGTGATCGTCTCGTACCCCGGCAACAGCGGTTCAGTCACTACACCCGCTCGTTGATGCGCGCCCTCGAGGTCCCCGTCCATAACACGTGGGGGCTTCGCCCCGCGGTCATCGAGCGCAGCGGCAGCGCCGGGGAGATCGCGCCGCTGAACACCTTCCGCGACCTCGACGACCACGGACTACTTCGAGACGTACCGAGTTTAAGCTTCCATCAACATCTTCCGCACTACGAGCTCACCGCGCCCGAGAGCCCTGGATTACGTGTGCTGGCGCGGCAGCCGGTGGACCTCCTCCGGCCTCACCCATTCACCGCTGCGGGCAACACCGAGTTCAACGCCGTGATCTGGATGCCGCCGGGCGACAAGTTCGCCGGCGACATCGTGCTCACCGACTCCACACATTTCACGACGTTGTTCGGCGGCACCGAGAGCTTGCGCAACCTTTGGCGCAACCTCGCCACGATGGCCCTCGGCTGAGATCTGCGCCGAACTGTCGTCAAACGGGAAGCAAACCCACTTTTTTGGCCTCCGCTACGGCTTCGGCGCGTGATGAGACCCCGAACTTGCGATAGATCGACGTCACCTGACTTTTCGCTGTCTCACGGCCGATGGCAAGTTCATCGGCAATCTGCTTCAAAGAGAAATGGGTTGCCAGGTGAGGTAGCAACCGAAGTTCTGCAGCAGTCAGCGGACGAGCGCCGCCCGCCGCCATGGCGCGCACCCTGTCCACGCGCTGCAACAACGCGACCGCGTCGGGCTCCCTAAGTGCTGCGCCTTCGGCGGCCCGCAGGTTCTTACGCAACAAGTCGGGGTCACCAATCTCCGCAGCCGCCCACGCCAGCAACCCGTGCCCCAGAAGCGCAGTGCGCGCGGCCAGGTGGCCCAGCCTGCCAAGCAGCCTCTCGGTCACGCACAACGCTTTCCGCGCATCATCGCCGTCACCGACCCGCGCCGACATCACCGCGCTGACCCCATACACGACCACCATCGGAACCAGGTCGCACAGATCGTGTTCGTCGGCGAGGGATCGAGACGCGGCGCTACGTTCGACCGCGCCGTCGAGGTCACCGCTGTCCAGGTCGAGTAAAGCCAGATGAGCAAGCGCAGCGGCCTGAAACCCCGGAAGACCAACGGTTGCCGGCAGAGCAGACTCCAGTAGCGCGCGGGCGCGGGAGACATTGCCCAGCATGGCCTCTGCCGCCCCCTTCATCACCGTGGCTGCGCCCCACCATGGATTGACCAGGCCGTCGCCGGCAGCCAAAACCACGTCGGCGTTCCGGACGACGTCATGCACACCACCCAGCCCGATGAGTGAACCAATCAGTGCCGCAGCGACGTTCACTGACGGGGTGCCGTCCGCTAGCGATTGCCCACTATCGGCGCGACGGGCCAGCATCACCGACCGGTGGATCAGTTCCGCATCGCCCATCGTCACGCCGAGCCAAGCGCGGGCGATCGCGGCGTCGGCATGCTCTTCGAAGGTGCGTGCATCCAACAGTGCCAGACGCCGGGCGAGCGTACCCGCGCGACCATCGAACCCCAGGCGTACTGCTTCTCGACCCACCAAGGCCGCAGCCCGGGCACGGTCATCGGCATCCAGCGCGCGCAACAATGCGACGTCGACGTCACCGGCACGCTCGGCAATATCGGCAGCCCGCGAAGCCAGCTCCCGGAACCTGGCAGGAACTCTCGTGCGTAGTCTGTTTCGCAGGACATTCCCGAACAGACGGTGATAGCGAAACCACAGTCGATGATGGTCGAGAGCTATCAAGAAGGGATTTCCGGACTTTGACAGCCGCTCCAACATCTGAGCGGAATCCTCGCGTTCCAGAACCGTGTCGAGGCGCTCCGCATCGAACCGATCGAACACCGCCGACTCAACCAGGAACGTAACCACATCGGCGTCGAGACGTTCGAGTACCTCCTCGATCAGGTAGTCGGCGACCGTGTCGTGTCGTTCTGCGATGGATTCGACAGAAGCGCCGTCACGGAGCGCCATACCAATCAGGGCCACCCCCGCCGGCCAGCCTTCACACATGTCGATCACCGCGGTGGCGGTTTCGCGGTCGGTCGGCCCCCACAGCGACTCCAGCGCTGCGACCGCGTCTTTTCTGGAGAACCGCAATTCGTCGGCGTCTACGGTGACCACGTTGCGCTGCAGCCGAGTACGGGCCATCTCCATGGGAAGCTGGTACCGACCGAGAAAGGCCACCGTAGTCGAGGGCGGCGCGGCGGCCACCAACGCTTTCAGGGCTTCGACCGCGTCGGGCGCAGTCAGTTCGTGGGTATCGTCGAGCACCAGCACCAGGCGCACACTGGCCTCCAGTAACTGGACGACCGCTGGCACCAGGTGGGTCAGTGGCGCACGGCCCGGGCCACGCAGGTAGCGGAGCACCTCGGCATGGTGTCCCTGCAGCTCTACGACCGCAGTGGCGATGTGCAGGAGCAAGTGCGCGGGATCGTCGTCGAGGTAGTCCAGCCGAACCCACGCGAAGGGTCGCTCGTCTGCCTCGTCCCACTGCGCGGTGGTAGTCGTCTTGCCGTACCCGGCAGGCGCGGTCACGAATACCAGATCGCCGTCGGCCGCACCGCATAGTTTCTGGACCGTCGCCGGACGCCCCACGGCGCCTTCGCCGATCCGCGGTGGACCGACTGTGACCGCCGGAATATACGGTTGCCAGTCCCCCGCCACCACACCGGAAGCCTAGGCGCCTCCCGCGCGGCGGGCCACATCAGCGTTGGTTCATCCGCGCGGCCAGCGGCCCTCACGCGCCCCGACCGCGCGCAGATGCACGCGACACGCCGGCTACGGGTGTGCTGACACGCGCGCTCGCGGGGCAAGGCGCAAGGGGCAAGGGCTGATGTCGGAGGGTGAGGGCACTATGGAGGAATGCCCGCCCGCGCCGACCCGCTGTCGCGCTTCAGTCCGCTGACGCGTGAGTGGTTCGCCGGCACGTTCGTCGAGCCCACACCCGCGCAGGCGCAGGCTTGGAGCGCCATCGCCGACGCTAACAACACGCTGGTCATCGCCCCGACCGGGTCGGGCAAAACCCTTGCGGCTTTCCTCTGGGCGATCGACCGGTTGGCCCGGGCCTCCACGGCCACAGAACACGCCGAAGCCACAACAGGCACCCGGGTCCTCTACGTGTCGCCGCTCAAAGCACTGGCCGTCGACGTGGAACGCAACCTGCGCACGCCGCTGACCGGAATCTCGCGCATCGCCGAACGCGCCGGCCAGCCGCCGCCGAGCATCAGCGTCGGCGTGCGCTCCGGTGACACCACGGCGCGCCGACGCCGCGAGCTGATCACGAAGCCACCCGACATCCTGATCACGACCCCCGAGTCGTTGTTCCTGATGCTGACTTCAGCCGCCCGCGACACGCTGGCACGCGTTCAGACGGTGATCGTCGACGAGGTGCACGCCGTCGCCGGCACCAAGCGCGGCGCCCACCTGGCACTGTCCCTGGAGCGTCTCGATGCTTTGCTGAACAAGCCAGCCCAACGCATCGGGCTGTCAGCGACGGTGCGCCCGCCCGAAGAAGTCGCCCGCTTCCTGTCCGGTTGCGCCCCCACCACAATTGTCGCTCCACCGGCGGCCAAGACCTTCGACCTCACCGTGCAGGTCCCGGTGCCCGATATGGCCAATCTGGAGAACAACTCGATCTGGCCCGACGTCGAGGAACGCGTCGTTGACCTCATCGAAGCCCACAACAGCTCGATCGTGTTCACCAACTCGCGCCGCCTGGCAGAGCGACTCACCGCGCGGATCAACGAGATTCACGCCGAGCGGACCGGGACCGAGCTCGGTTCACACAACCCCGATGTAGCCGGTGGTGCGCCGGCTCATCTCATGGCCAGCGGACAGACCTACGGCGCCGAGCCGATACTCGCCCGTGCCCACCATGGCTCGGTCAGCAAGGAAGCCCGCGCAGAGGTCGAAGACGAGCTCAAGACCGGTCGCCTCAAGGCGGTCGTCGCGACCTCCAGCCTTGAGCTCGGAATCGACATGGGCTCCGTCGATCTGGTGGTCCAGGTGGAAACCCCACCGTCGGTGGCCAGCGGCCTGCAGCGCGTCGGGCGGGCAGGCCACCAGGTTGGCGAAATCAGCCAAGGGGTGTTGTTCCCCAAACACCGCACCGATCTGATCGGCTGCGCGGTCAGCGTGCAACGAATGCTCAACGGTCAGATCGAGACGATGAAGGTGCCCGCCAATCCGCTCGACGTACTGGCCCAGCACACCGTCGCCGCCTGCGCCCTGGAACCGATCGACGCAGATCGATGGTTCGACACCGTCCGGCGCAGCGCACCGTTCGCCACGCTGCCGCGCAGCGCCTACGAAGCCACGTTGGACCTGCTGGCGGGTAAGTACCCGTCGACCGAGTTCGCCGAGTTGCGGCCCCGGATTGTCTACGATCGCGATTCCGGCACCCTGACGTCGCGTCCCGGCGCCCAACGACTGGCCGTCACCTCCGGCGGGGCCATCCCTGACCGTGGCCTGTTCACCGTGTTCTTGGCGTCCAGCGCTGACTCCGAAAAACCCTCCCGCGTAGGCGAACTCGATGAGGAGATGGTATATGAGTCGCGCCCCGGCGATGTGATCTCGCTTGGAGCCACGAGCTGGCGGATCACCGAGATCACCCATGACCGGGTGCTCGTCGTCCCCGCTCCCGGCGAGCCGGCCCGGCTACCATTCTGGCGTGGCGACAGTGTCGGCCGACCGGCCGAGCTGGGTGCCGCGATCGGCGCGTTCAACGGCGAGCTGTCTCAGTTGGATCGGAGGCAGTTCGACGAACGTTGCCGCACTATTGGTTTCGACTCATTCGCCACCGACAATCTGTGGCATCTGATCGACGAGCAGCGCACCGCGACCTCGGCCGTGCCGTCCGACACCACGCTCGTGGTGGAACGCTTTCGCGACGAACTCGGCGACTGGCGGGTGATCCTGCACTCGCCCTACGGGCTGCGAGTTCACGGGCCGCTGGCACTGGCGGTCGGTAAGCGGCTTTACGAAAGATACGGCATCGACGAGAAGCCGACCGCCTCCGACGACGGCATCATCGTCCGGCTGCCCGATACGACGTATGACGGGGAAACACCGCGCCCCGGTGCGGAGATCTTCGTCTTCGACCCCGACGAGATCGAACCACTGGTCACCGCGGAGGTGACCGGGTCGGCGCTGTTCGCGTCACGCTTCCGGGAGTGCGCGGCTCGGGCATTGTTGCTGCCGCGTCGCCATCCCGGCAAGCGATCACCGCTGTGGCATCAGCGCCAACGAGCCGCCCAACTACTCGACATCGCCCGCAATTACCCCGACTTCCCCATCGTGCTCGAGGCCGTCCGCGAATGCCTGCAGGACGTCTACGACGTACCGACGCTGGTATCACTGATGGGTTGGGTAGCCCAGCGCCGGGTGCGGCTACTGGAAGTCGAGACCCCGACACCATCGCCGTTCGCCGCGTCTCTGCTGTTCGGCTATGTCGGGGCGTTCATGTACGAAGGCGACAGCCCACTGGCCGAACGCCGCGCCGCCGCACTGGCCTTGGATCCCACACTCCTTGCCGAACTACTCGGCCGAGTCGAGCTGCGCGAACTTCTCGATGCCGAGGTCATCGTCAACACCACCCGCCAGCTGCAACACCTAACCCCGGAGAGGTCGGCCCGTGACGCTGAGGGCGTGGCAGACCTGTTGCGCCTGTTGGGACCGTTGACGCAGGACGAAGTTGCGGCACGGTGCGTAGCGGCTGATGCGGGTGGCTGGCTGGAGGGTCTGCTAGCGGCGAAGCGGGCAGTGTCAGTGTCGTTCGCCGGCCAGACCTGGTGGGCGTCGGTCGAGGACATCGGTCGACTCCGCGACGGAGTAGGGGTAGCGGTGCCGGTTGGCGTGCCGATGGCGTTTCTGGAGCCGGTGGTCGATCCCTTGGGCGAGCTGCTTTCACGGTATGCGCGCACCCGAGGGCCGTTCACCACTGTGGACGCGGCCACCCGCTTCGGCCTGGGACTGCGCGTGGCCGCCGACGTATTGGGCCGGCTGGCCGCCGACGGCAGGTTGATGCGCGGCGAGTTCATCGACGCGCCTGCCGATTCGGCAGGCTCTGACCAATGGTGCGAGACCGAGGTGCTGCGCATCCTGCGCCGGCGCTCACTGGCCGCGCTACGCGCGCAGATCGAGCCGGTGAGCACCGCCGCGCTGGCACGCTTTCTGCCGGCCTGGCAGCTGCTCGATAGAACGGCCGGATCGGGGCTCGATGGGCTTGCGGCGGTGATCGATCAGCTCGCCGGTGTCCCCATGCCCGCCTCTGCGGTGGAGCCGCTGATCTTCGGCCAGCGGGTGCGTGACTACCACCCGGGCATGCTCGACGAACTGCTCGCCTCCGGAGAGGTGGTGTGGTCAGGGGTTGGTTCGCTGTCAGCCGCAGATGGCTGGGTGGCGTTTCACCCGGCCGACACCGCGCCGTTGTCACTGGCACCGCCCGCGGACCTCGAACTCACCGATGCCCATCGGGCTCTGCTTGACGCACTGAACGGGGGTGGGGCGTACTTCTTCCGTCAGCTAGCTGTCGACGGGATAGCCAACGATTCCCTGAAAGAGGCTCTATGGCAACTAATCTGGGCCGGACGCGTTAGCGGAGATACCTTCGCGCCGGTGCGCGCGTTGCTGGCCGGATCGCGGGGTTCCGGATCGCGACGCCCAGCAGCGCCGTCGCACCGGCATCGTCGAGCACCCCGGTTGAGCCGCTACAGCATCAGCACGGGCGCCCATCGCGATTCCGACCCGACGGTGGCCGGGCGCTGGTCCGTTCTCCCCGCCGCGGAGACGGACACGACGGTGCGGGCCCACTTCCAGGCTGACCAACTGCTGGCCCGACACGGCGTCCTGACCAGGGGCGCGGTGGCGGCCGAAGGGGTCTCCGGCGGGTTCGCCGCGTTGTACAAGGTGCTGACCGCAATGGAGGAAGTGGGGCGGTGTCAGCGTGGCTACTTCGTGGAATCGCTCGGTGGCGCTCAGTTCGCGACGGCCAGCACCGTCGACCGGCTCCGCGCCTACGCCGACAGCATCGATGACACCAAAGACGCCCTGCACGCACTCGCGCTCGCTGCCACGGATCCCGCCAACCCGTTCGGCGCCGCCCTCCCGTGGCCGGCGCGTGGTGTAGACAGCGACATCGCCCATCGACCCGGCCGCAAAGCCGGTGCGCTGGTGGTACTGGTCGACGGTGAGCTGGCCTGGTTCGTCGAGCGTGGCGGCCGGTCGCTGCTGAGCTTCACCGCCGACCCCGAAATCTCCACTGCGGCGGCTGTTGCGCTGGCCGAGTTGGTCACGCGGCAGCGGGTTCCGTCACTTCTGGTGGAACGGGTCGACGGTGTTTCGGTGCTCGACGACCGTGATTCGGTGGCGGCCACTGCCCTGACACAGTCCGGGTTCGCCAGGACACCGCGCGGGTTGCGGTTGCGCTGATGCCGGAGGGCGATACCGTCTTCCGTACGGCCGCGAAGCTGCGAGAAGCGTTGGCGGGCCAGCCGTTGACCCGGTGCGATGTTCGCGTCCCCCGCTACGCTGCAGCCGATTTGGCAGGCCACGTTGTCGACGAAGTGCTCAGCCGGGGGAAGCACTTGTTCATCAGGGTGGGCGCGGCCAGCATTCACTCGCATTTGAAGATGGACGGCGCGTGGGTCACCGGACGGGTAAGGGTGCCCGCCCACAGGGTTCGAATCGTGCTGGAAACCGCGCATTCCCGAGCCTCGGGTATCGACCTGGGGGTGCTGGAGGTCCTGGATCGCGCAGCCGATATGGATGCGGTGGCCCATCTGGGGCCGGATCTGCTGGGCGAGGACTGGTCAGCTGAGGTAGCGGCGGCCAACCTGATGGCAGATCCATCGCGGCCCGTTGCTGAGGCGCTGCTGGATCAGCGAGTGATGGCAGGCGTGGGCAACGTCTATGCCAACGAGCTGTGTTTCGTGTTCGGGCTGCGCCCCAGCACACGCGTCGGAGAACTGGATAATCCGGTACGTACGGCCATCCGGGCCCAGCAGATGCTGTGGGCCAACCGATTACGGGTGAAACGCACGACGACCGGTGATACCCGACCGGGCAAGGATCTTTGGGTGTACGGCCGCGCCGGCCTGGCGTGCCGGCGCTGTGGCACCCCCGTCGAATCCGATCGCGGGGGTGACCGCATCACCTATTGGTGTCCGGCCTGCCAGCGCTGACCCTTTCGGCGTCGAATTGGCAGCTAGGCAGAGGAAGTTCGAGTACGCAGCTGCGCAACTGCGATCTCGGCGGATGTGGCGTCGAGTTGTCGGTCCACGCGGGCAGTATCCGGCCATGGGAGAGATATTCATCGGTACCGAGGCCGTCGCCGCGGGCATCGTCACCAGACATGAACTGCGGCGCTGGTATCGACCCGTCTTTCGGAACGTGTACGTGTCGAAGGGGCACGAGCTGACTCTGCGCGACCGAACGGTCGCAGCGTGGCTGTGGTCGTCTCGCGCCGGCATCGTCACCGGCCTGGCAGCCGCGGCGTTTCACGGATCCCGGTGGATCGATGACGATATCGACATCGAGTTGATCCACAGCTACCCCAGAGCGCCACAAGGCATCGTCACCCGCAACGAACGGATCGCCTCCGACGAATGGGAGGAGGTGGACGGCATACCGGTAACCAATCCGGCACGCACGGCGTTCGATCTCGGCCGGTTCCGTCGACGGTATGACGGCGTGGTACGCCTCGACGCCCTCATGCGGGGGCGGCCGTTCTCAGTCGA
>CAZCHU010000096.1:11579-13003 GCA_964498215.1 uncultured Mycobacterium sp.
ATGACGGCGTGGTACGCCTCGACGCCCTCATGCGGGGGCGGCCGTTCTCAGTCGAAGACGTCAAGGTGTTGGCCAAGCGCTATCGGGGTGCCCGCGGGGTCGCACGGCTGAAAGCTATCCTGCCGCGCGT
The DNA here is from genome assembly GCA_964498215.1 of uncultured Mycobacterium sp. GTDB lineage: Bacteria > Actinomycetota > Actinomycetes > Mycobacteriales > Mycobacteriaceae > Mycobacterium. Next base: position 11,710 of record CAZCHU010000096.1, read on the forward strand.
CGATGGTGGCGCGATGTCGCCGCGGGAGACGTTCTGGCGACTGCTGGTCGTCGACTCCGGATTTCCCGACCCCAGCACGCAGCTACCAGTCTTCGACGAACAGGGCCGACCTGTTCGCGTGCTCGATCTGGGGTGGGAGGAGTTGAAGGTTGCCATCGAGTACGACGGCGATCAGCACCAGGCTGATCGCTTGCAGTACCTCAAAGACCGCCGCGTCCTTCCTGTTCTCCACCGCCTTGGCTGGCACGTGATCGGTGTGGTCAGAGAGGATGACCCCGTCGCGATCATCCATGCCCTACATGAGGCGATGAAGGCGCGCGGCTGGCGGGGACGCGTCGAGATCCCCGCCTATGCCTACCGCCGCTGGGGTTCCGAAATCGCAACCACGCAGCGAAAGTCAAAGAGGACACCTGCGCAATTGCGATCTCGGCAAAGAGGCGCTACGTCCAGGGCAGCGCGAGCTTGACGATTTTACGCACCACGGTCGCGAACTGCCGTGGCAGCGGCCCGGTGTTGTACGGAACCCCGTAGCGCTCGCAGATGTCCCGGACCTGAATCGAGATCTCCGCGTGGCGGTGGGCCGGGATATCTGGGAAGAGGTGGTGTTCGATCTGGAACGACAGATTGCCGCTGAGTATGTGGAACAGCTTTGCCGATCCGGGGCGAGCGGAGCGACGGGGGGACAGTCCGGTCAGGTTTGCCGAGCCCAGGATCTGGCGGAAGTACCACTGCCCGCGTGTCTCCGCTTTGGTCTCCTCGATCGAGAACTCCTGTACGTCCTCGGGGAAGTGACCGCAGAAGATGATCATGTACGACCACACGTTGCGCATGAGGTTGGCGGCGAGGTTGCCGGTGAACACCCATGGCGCGAACGGTCCGGCCAACAAGGGAAACGCCACATAATCCTTGAGCGTCTGACGCTTGGTCTTGTGCCAGATGCCCCGCAGGATCTCTCGTTTGTCCGACAAGGAGATCTCGCGGTCGCGGATACGGTCCGCCTCAACCTCGTGCAGCGCGACACCATACTGGAACAGCACCATCAGCAGGAACGCATACACCGGGTTGCCGAGGAAGTACGGCCGCCATTTCTGGTCTTCGCTCATCCGCAGGATGCCGTAGCCGATGTCGCGGTCCAGGCCGACGATGTTGGTGTAGGTGTGATGCATGTAATTGTGCGAGTGCCGCCACTGGTCGGCTGGGCAAGCGGTATCCCATTCGAAGTTCCGGCTGGACAGGGCGGGGTCGCCCATCCAGTCGTATTGGCCGTGCATGACGTTGTGGCCGATCTCCATGT
>CAZCHU010000097.1:0-12990 GCA_964498215.1 uncultured Mycobacterium sp.
CCCCCGTCGCTTCGCTCGCCCGGGTCGCAACCGCGCGCCAGGCAGCGTGTGCCACCGCGGTCCGTGCGACCACCAGGTCGGCGCGCATTCCGTCGACATCGAAGGCTGCACACAGAGCCGCGATGCGGCGTAACTCCTTATCGGGCAACACCACATCGGGCAGCAGTTGACGCGCCTTAGCAATACGGGAAGCCAGTTCAGCATCGGTGGCGGCATACCGCTGCGCGAAACCCGTCGGATCGGCCTCATACGCAAGGCGCGAACGGATCACTTCGGCACGGATGTCGATATCGCGGGATGCCCGTATGTCGACGGTCAGCCCGAACCGGTCGAGCAACTGCGGACGCAACTCGCCCTCTTCGGGGTTCATGGTGCCGATCAACACAAACCGAGCGTCATGGCTGTGCGACACACCGTCGCGCTCAATGTGTACCCGGCCCATCGCGGCGGCATCGAGCAGGACGTCGACCAAATGGTCGTGCAGGAGATTGACCTCGTCGACGTACAACACACCACCATGCGCCCGCGCCAGCAACCCCGGGGAGAACGCGTGCTCGCCGTCGCGCAACACCTTCTGCAGGTCGAGCGAACCGACCACGCGGTCCTCGGTCGCACCGATCGGCAGTTCTACCAACTGCCCGCCGCCTCCGTCTGACGACTTGAAGGCCTCGATGAGCACCTGCGACAGACCGCGGACCGCGGTCGACTTGGCGGTCCCCTTCTCACCCCGGATCAGCACGCCCCCGATATCGGGTCGCACGGCGCACAGCACAAGCGCCAAGCGCAGGCGATCGTGGCCCACCACCGCGCTGAACGGATAGATCACCGGGGGACGATCGGACGAGAGTTCAGCCCCCGTCACAGCTTCACCATCGGAATGCCCGAGATTCCGGCCGACACCGTCATCCGGTCGCAGCGGTCACGGAGTGCTCACTACCCGCGATCGAACCGTCCCCGCTCGTGGCCGGGACGCCACCGGCCGGCTCATCGAGCTTGAGCACCTTGCTGCCATGCGCCCATACCTTCTCGAACAGCGCGGGGTCGTCGGACAATTCGACGCCCATCGACGGGACCATCTCCTTGAGTTTCGGCACCCAGCCCTGGTAGCGGTCCGGGAAGCACCGTTGCATGACGTCGAACATCGCCGGCACCGCGGTCGACGCGCCAGGCGACGCGCCCAGCAGGCCGGCGATGCTGCCGTCGGCGGCAGACAGAACCGTGGTGCCGAACTCGAGCACGCCACCCTTGCGCTTGTCCTTCCGGATCACCTGAACACGCTGTCCCGCAACGTCGAGTTCCCAATCGGAATCGACTGCGTTGGGAGCAAATTCACGAAGTGCATCCACACGGGCGCCTTCGCTCAGCAGCAGCTGGCCGATCAGATACTTCAGCAGACCCCCCTCGGTGAGCCCCACCCCCAGCATCGGCACCAGGTTGTTCGGCTTTACCGACAGTGGTAGGTCGGTGATCTTGCCTTGCTTGAGGAACTTCGGGGACCAACCCGCGAACGGACCGAAGAGCAGCCAGGACTTTCCGTTGATCACCCGGGTGTCCAAATGCGGCACCGACATCGGCGGTGCACCCAGCGGCGGCAAGCCGTACACCTTGGCCTGATGCGCGGCGGTGAGCGAGGGCTTGCCGGTGATCAGGAACTCGCCGCCCACCGGGAAGCCGCCGAAGCCCTTGGCCTCCTTGATACCCGCCTTCTGCAGCAATGGCAGCGCATTCCCGCCGGCGCCGACGAAGACGAACTTGGCGTTGAACTTGCGGGTACGGCCGGTCCGTCGGTTGACGACCTTGACCGTCCACCTGCCGTCGGATTTCTGACTCAGGTCGCGAACCTCGTGGCCGAACAACGTCGCCATCCCCTGTGCGGCACCGAACCCGATCAACTGCCGCGACAGCGAACCGAAGTCGACGTCGGTGCCCTCCTGAGTCCAGTTCAGCGCCACGGGGTCGGAGAAGTCCCGCCCCTGGGCCATCAGCGGCAACCGGCGGGCGAACTCGTCACGATCGTCGATGAACTCCATCGAGGCGAATAGCGGATTGCCGACGAGCGCCTGGTGGCGCCGCTTGAGGTAGTCCGCGTTCTCGGCCCCGTGCACGAAGCTGACGTGTGGGATCGGGTTGAGGAAGTTGCGCACATCCGGCAGCACCCCGTTTTCCACGGCGTACGCCCAAAACTGTCGCGACACCTGGAACTGCTCGTTGACGTGGACTGCCTTGCTGATGTCGATGGAGCCGTCGGGACGTGCCGGGGTGTAGTTCAACTCGCACAGCGCCGAATGGCCGGTGCCTGCGTTGTTCCACGGGTCGCTGCTTTCGGCGGCCGCCCCATCGAGGCGTTCCACCAACGTCATCGACCAGTCTGGCTCCACTAAACGCAGTAGCGCACAGAGCGTGGCACTCATGATGCCCGCGCCTACCAGCAGGACGTCGGTCTTCTCTGGTTCAGACACCTGATCGTTTGTCCTTCGTGGTCGCTGCCCGCTGATCACGGCTTGCCGATGTTCAGGTTATCCCGACGCCCTATTCCGGCGCGGCCGGATTCAACGTGCCGGTCACAGCGAGGGCTCCGCAGGACGACTCCTCGGCATTAGGGTGACTGTTGTGTCCGGATGGGAGCCCGACGTGCTGCCCGGATATTGGCAGCGCACCTTCGCTCTCGGCCCCGATCCGGACGGTGAAGGCCAACTCGAAGCGACGCTCGTGCGTCGCGGGGCGCCGGATACCGCGGCCCGAGACGCTGTGCTGATGGTCCACGGCTTCACCGACTATTTCTTCAACACCGAACTAGCAGATCGGTTTGCCGCCCGAGGCATCGTGCCCTACGCGCTCGACCTGCATAAATGCGGACGCTCCCACCGCGACGGTCAGACCCCGCACTTCACCACGGACCTGGCCCGCTACGACGCTGAACTGGAACGGGCCCTGGACACCATTGCCGCTGATTCCGCGGGCAATGTACTGATCTACGGTCACTCGGCCGGCGGACTGGTGGTCTCGCTCTGGCTGGATCGGCGCCGCCGCGCAGCCACCACCGGCAAGGGCGTGTCAGGGCTGATTCTCAATAGCCCGTGGCTAGACCTGCAAGGGCACCCGCTTCTCCGGACACCTCCCACCTCCGCAGCGATCCGGGCGCTGGGTCGGCTCTGTAAGCGAGCGGTGGTGCGTCGGCCCACCGAAGGTGGCTACGGCACCAGCTTGCACCGCGACTACCACGGCGAGTTCGACTACGACCTGGCCTGGAAACCGGTGGGGGGCTTTCCCGTCAGGTTCGGCTGGATCCACGCAATCAGACGCGGTCAGGCCAGGCTGCACCGCGGTCTGGACGTCGGTGTCCCGAATCTGGTGCTGCGCTCAGACCGCAGCGTGCGCGAGGTCAGCGATCCCGCACGGATCGAGCAGATCCAGCGTGGGGACGCTGTGCTCGATGTCGCGCAGATCGCCCGCTGGGCAGGCTGCATCGGCAACCGAACCACCATCGCGCCGATCACCGACGCCAAACACGACGTGTTCCTGTCGGTGGCCGAGCCCCGGCAGCAGGCCTTCGCGGAGCTGGACCTGTGGCTGGACTGGTACCTGACCCAACACCTGGCCAACCCTTCCTCACGACCGAGGAACCCGACGGAAAGTACTGGAAGTGAAAGCTAATGGCTGACTTCGACATCGCTATCATCGGCACCGGCTCGGGCAACTCGATCCTTGACGAGCGCTACACCGACAAGCGAGTGGCCATCTGCGAGGAGGGAGTGTTCGGCGGCACGTGCCTCAACGTCGGGTGCCTGCCGACCAAGATGTTCGTCTACGCCGCCGGAGTGGCCGCCCAGGTACGAGACTCCAGCCGCTACGGTGTCGACGCGCACGTGGATGCGGTGCGCTGGTCCGACATCGTTTCGAGAGTGTTCGGCCGGATCGACCCCCTGGCCAGCGGCGGTGAAGACTACCGGCGCTCCTCCCCGAACGTGGAGGTCTTCGCCAGCCACACCCGGTTCGCCGCGCCGTCCCCTGGCGGCGGCTATCGCCTGCGCACCGAGGATGGCGACGAGTTCAGCGCGGACCAAGTCGTGGTCGCCGCTGGTGCGCGCGCTACCGTGCCACCGGCCATCGCCAGCTGCGGAGTGGGCTACCACACCAGCGACACAATCATGCGTATCGCCGATCTGCCCGAACACATCGTCATCGTCGGCGGCGGGTTCGTGGCCGCAGAATTCGCCCATATCTTCTCCTCCCTCGGGAGCCGGGTGACCATCGTGCTGCGCGGCACCACGCTGCTCAGCCACACCGATGACACTGTCTGCGAACGCTTCACCGACATCGCGTCCAGGAAGTGGGAGATCCGCAGTCGCCGTAACATCGTGCGCGGCAGCGGCGGCGGGCAGGACGGCACCGACATCACCTTGGAACTCGATGACGGTTCCACCGTGCACTGCGACACCTTGTTGGTCGCCACCGGACGGATCCCCAACGGAGATCAGATCGACGCGCACCACGCCGGCGTCCAGGTGAACGGCGGCCTCGTCGTCGTCGACGAATTCCAGCGCACCACAGCCAAAGACGTCTTTGCACTCGGCGATGTCTGCTCGCCGTATCAGCTCAAGCATGTCGCCAATCACGAAGCACGCGTGGTCAAGCACAACCTATTGCAGGATTGGGAGGACACCGCCAACCTGATGAAGGCCAATCACCGCAACGTGCCATCAGCAGTGTTCACCGAGCCGCAGATCGCTTCAGTTGGGCTGACGGAGAATCAGGCGCGCGCCGCGGGTTACCGCATCCGATCCAAGGTGCAGGACTACAGTGACGTCGGATATGGCTGGGCGATGGAGGATTCCGCCGGTTTCGCCAAGTTGATCCTCGACGAGGACAGCGGAATGCTCCTCGGCGCGCACATCATGGGCCATCAGGCGTCGTCAATCATCCAGCCGATTATCCAGGCGATGTCCTTCGACCTGCCCGCACAGGATATGGCGCGGGGCCAGTATTGGATTCATCCGGCTCTGCCCGAAGTCATCGAGAATGCATTGCTCGCGCTGTGCGGAGAACCGCCTTGGCCACCGCCGCGGCGGCATTGACCGGCGTGACGCTCACGGGCATGCGGCTCAGCTGCGAATGGTGAAGCCCCAAGGCAATTCAAGACGGTGCGCGGCCAGCAACGCTTCGTCGGCGAGGATCTCGGCGACGGCGCCGTCGGCGACCACCACCCCGTCGTCCACCACGACCGCGCGGTCGCACAGCTGAGCCGCGTAGGGCAAGTCGTGGGTGACGATGAGCAAGGTCGCGGTCAGCCCCGATAGTGTCTCGGCGAGTTCACGTCTGGCTACCGGATCGAGATTGGCTGAGGGTTCATCGAGGACCAGGATCTGCGGATCACAGGACAGCACAGTCGCTAGCGCCGCCCGGCGCCGCTGCCCCGCCGACAGGTGGCTGGGGTTCCGGTCGGCCTGCTCGGTCAGGGATACGGCGGCCAGCGCCTCCGCGACCCGATCGGCGAGTTGCTGACCACGAAGGCCGAAGTTGGCGGGGCCGAACGCGACGTCCTGGGCGACGGTCGGCATGAACAGCTGATCGTCGGGATCCTGGAACACCAGGCCGACACGCTGACGAATATCGTGCAGGTTCTGGCGGTTCACCACGGTGCCGCCGATGTGCACCGACCCCGAGGTGGCGGTGAGCACCCCGTTGAGATGCAACATCAAAGTGGTCTTTCCGGCACCGTTGGGGCCGAGCACGGCCACCCGCTCACCGGGAGCCACAGCCAGATCGACGCCATCGAGAGCGACCTGACCGTCGGGGTAGACGTGGCGCAGGGCCTCAACCCCCACGGCGGGAACGGTCATCGCGTCAACCATGCCAGCACCGACACGGCTACCGCGGCGACGGCCGGGATCATCGTCAACATCCACTGACTCGATACCGCCCGGGGCGGCGCCCCGATCACGGCCAGGTCGGGCACACCCCCGTCGAAACCTCTGGAGAGCATCGAGTGGTAGACCCGCTCTCCACGCTCGTAGGACCGTAAGAACAATGCGCCGATACCGGTGGCTATGGCGAAGGCCTGGTGCAGAGCCCGCGGTGAATCTCCCCGAGAGATGCGTGCTATCCGCATCCTCCCCGCCTCTGCGGCGAGTAGGTCGATGTACCGGATCATCAGCACCAGTACCGATGTCACTATCCCGGGGACGCCCAGTCGGCTCAGCGCAGCGGGCAGCTCCGCCGCCGACGTGGTGGCGGCCAGGGTGAGCGCCGCCGCCACACCCAGGGTGCCTTTCACGACAATCCCCCACGCGGCATACAAACCCGCCACCGAGAGGTGCAGTCCACCGACCGCGATGCGGTCACCCCCCTCGGCGAAGGGCAGCAGCAGCGCCAGGACCAGGAACGGCGCCTCGATCAGCATTCGGGGCAGCACCCAGCGCAGCGGGATACCCGCCAGCCGCCACCCACCCGTCACGATCACTGCATAGACCGCAAACGGCCAAAACATCTCTCGCGGTGTGGCGACGACGGCCAGAACGAAGACCAGCAGGCAGACGATCTTGACTTCGGCCGGCGCCCGGTGAACCGGGGAGTCGCCGTGCCGGTACAGCGGGTGGGCTCCGGCCCCCACTGCTAGCGCCTGTCCGACCGGAAACGCGCGATCAGCCAGAATCCGCCGCCTGCGACGGCGACCGTGACCAACACGCCGATGATGCCTGCGAGCCCACCGGCGCTTTCGCGTCCACCGAGCGCGTAGCCGGCCAACGGCGAATCCGCGAGGTGGTGTTCGGCGCTCCGCTGCGCGATGCACTCACCGGTCAACTGCTCGCCGGCGGCGGTTTCGACCACCTCGCAGCCGCGCAGCGTCGCCGAGTCCAGGCCATCCGGGCTCGAGGCGGCGAAGTACGAGACCACGCCGGCGATCAGCAGTGTGGTCACCGCAGAGACGACCCAAAACGTCCAGCGCCGAGTCATACCGGAACCTGCTCTCGGTGGGGACGCAACAAGTAGACCAGGTCCGGACGGGCCCGGGTCACCGCCACCACGGTGACGGCGGTGATGAGGCCCTCACCGACACCGATGAGTGCGTGCGTGACGAACATGTAACCGGCAACTGCCCCCGTAGACGACAGAGCTTCGCCGCCGATCGCGTACTCAAGCACGAATCCCATTGCTGCGGCAACTGTTCCGACAAGCCCCGCGAAGAAGGCAATCAGTCCGACGATTCGCACGGGCGGATCATCTGCTCGGCGGCGCGCCACCGAGTACATCGCCACGGCGGTCCCATAGCCGGCAGCCAGACCGATGATCGCCATATTCACGATGTTGGTCCCCAGTGCGGTGACGCCACCATCGGCGAACAGCAGGGACTGCACCACCAACACGATCGCGATGCACAAGGCACCGGTGTAGGGCCCGACGAGGATGGCAGCGAGCGCACCACCGAGCAGGTGGCCGCTCACGCCGGGCAGAATCGGAAAGTTCACCATCTGCATGGCGAAGATGAACGCAGCGACCAGACCCGCGAGAGGCACCGTGCGGTCGTCGAGCTCGGTTCGGGCTTTCCAGCCGCAGACGCCCATGGCGACCAGCGCGATCACCCCGAAGAGCACCGATGTCGGCGCGTTGACGATGCCGTCGCTCATATGCATCGCGACGTACTGAACGCTCACACCACGACCCTATTCCGACATCTGATCATGTGTCCAGTTGATCAGATGAGCATCTGGAACGGTCAGCGGGGTGCTGTTGAACCGTGCGGGTCGGCATGGCGGGCACCGATCCAGTGCAACAGATCGTGCACGGTTTCGTCATCCAACCGGTAGCTGACGGAGCGGCCGACGCGGGTACTCGTCACCCAACCCTGCGCGCGGAGCACTCGAAGCGCCTGCGACACCGTGTTTTCTGACCGTCCGAGCGCGGCGGCGAGGTCGCTGACGCAAATTCCCGGCGCCCGATGCAGGCTCAGCAGAATTTCCAGGCGATGGGGGTCGGATACCAGGTCGAAGCGTTGAGCCCAGCCGGAGGTGTCCACGTCGGACAGCGCCGACGAGGCCAGCTTGATCACCGACTGATCCTCCACACCACCAAATGTAGTCCTGCGCGAGCGCACCCAAAATGCCAGCTGCCCCGACCTACAGCGGTGTGACGTATGCGGAGCAGACCCCGCCGTCGACCAGGAACGACGACGCGGTGATGAACGATGCATCGTCGCTGGCCAGGAAGGCCACCGCGGCCGCGAGCTCCTCCGGTTCGGCGAACCGACCCATCGGCACATGCACCAGCCTGCGGGCGGCGCGCTCGGGATCCTTGGCGAATAGCTCCTTGAGCAACGGCGTGTTCACCGGCCCCGGGCACAGCGCGTTGACCCGAATACCCTGCCGGGCGTATTGCACTCCGAGCTCACGCGACATGGCCAGCACCCCGCCCTTGGACGCCGTGTAGGAGATCTGCGACGTCGCCGATCCCACTGCCGCGACGAACGAGGCGGTGTTGATGATCGAACCCTTCTGTTGCGGAACCATATGGCGCAGTGCGGCTTTGCAGCACAGGAACACCGATTTGAGGTTGACGTCCTGCACCCGCTGCCAGGCGTCGATTCCGGTGTTCTCGATGAGATCGTCCTCGGGCGGACTGATGCCCGCGTTGTTGAATGCGATGTCGACCCCGCCGTGCACCTCGACAGCGGTGTCGAACAAGTGATCCACGGCGGCCTGATCCGAGACGTCGACCTGCACGAAAGTCACATTCAGATCGGCGGCGACGGACTTGCCGGTCACCGAGTCGACGTCCCCGATGACGACGATGGCGCCTTCGGACCGCAGCCGCTTGGCGGTCGCCAGACCGATGCCGCTGGCGCCGCCGGTGATCACCGCGACCTTGCCGGCCAGGCGTTCGTTGAGATCCATCAGGTGGTACCCCCTTGTTCGGCTTGCACAGATATGAATACGTTCTTCGTCTCGGTGAAAGCCAGCGCGGCATCTGGTCCGAGTTCACGGCCCAGACCGGACTGTTTGAAGCCACCGAACGGCGTGCTGTAGCGGACCGACGAGTGCGAGTTGACCGACAGATTGCCGGCTTCCACGGCACGCGACACCCGCATCGCCCGCGACAGGTTGTCGGTCCAGATCGATCCAGACAGCCCGTACACGGTGTCGTTGGCCAGCGCGATGGCGTCTGCTTCGTCCTCGAACGGCAGCACCGTGACGACCGGCCCGAAGATCTCCTCGATGACGGTGCGGTCGCCCCGCTGCGGTGTCAGCACCGTCGGGGGGAACCAGAAGCCCGGGCCCGAGGGAGCCGAACCCCGAAACGCAATGGGCGCACCGTCGGGCACGAAATCGGCGACCGACTTCCAATGCTCCCTGGACACCAGCGGACCCATCTCGGTATCTGCCAACCGGGGATCACCCACCACGACGCCTTTCACCGCAGGCTCCAGGAGCTCCATGAACCTGTCGTAGACGCTGCGCTGTACCAGGATTCGACTTCGCGCACAACAATCCTGCCCGGCGTTGTCGAAAACCCCGTACGGCGCGGTGGCGGCCGCCCGCTCCAGGTCGCAGTCGTCGAAAACGATGTTCGCGCTCTTCCCGCCCAGCTCCAGGGTGACCCGTTTCACCCGTTCGGCCGCACCTGACATGACCTGCTTACCCACCTCGGTGGAGCCAGTGAACACGACCTTTCCGATGTCGGGATGACTGACGAACCGTTGCCCGACAACGGACCCCTTGCCGGGCAGCACACAGAACAGATCGGCGGGCAGACCTGCATCCGCGGCAAGCTCACCGAGCCGGATAGTCGTCAGCGGGGTCCACTCCGCGGGCTTGACCAACACCGCATTGCCCGCCGCAAGTGCTGGGGCGAAACCCCAGGAGGCGATGGTCATCGGGAAGTTCCACGGGGTGATGACACCGACGACGCCGAGTGGCTCGTTGAACGTGACGTCCCATCCGCCGGCCACCGGAATCTGTTTACCGCACAGGCGTTCCGGTGTCGCGGCGTAGTAGTGGAGGACATCGCGGACGTGGCCGGCCTCCCACCGCGCATTCCCGAGCGGATGCCCGGAGTTGGCAACCTCGAGCGCGGCCAGCTCTTCGATATGTGCGTCCACCACCGCCGCAAAAGCCCGCAGTGCCGCGGCACGATCAGCCGGGTCCAGCCGGGCCCAGATCCGCTGGGCCGACTTAGCGCGTGCCACCGCGTCGTCGACGGCCTCTTCATCGGTCTGCTCGACGGTGCCCAACCGTTCCTCAGTCGCAGGGTTGACCACTTCGCTCACGCTCAACTGCCGACCTCCTGAATCTGCTGAGTCTGCTGAGACTTTCGGGCCGCATACCGATCTGCGGCACTCACCAGACCGGTGAACAACCGAAGGTCGTCGAGGCGCTCCTCGGGATGCCATTGCACCGCAACGACCCAGCTGTGCGGATAGCGGACCGGGTCGGCCTCCACGGCCTCGACCACCCCGTCGGTGCCGGATGCGCTGACGATCAGGCCCTCCCCCAGCCGATCGATGCCTTGGTGGTGGTAGCACTGGGCCTCGGTGGTCTGACCGACCAGCGAGGCGACCCGGGTCCCGGGAACCGTCACGATCGACGACGTGCTGAATACCGCGTTGCCCCGCTGGTGGCGGGCGTGCCCGAGGACGTCGGGCAGGTGCTGGTGCAGTGTGCCACCGAGTGCGACGTTGAGCACCTGGGCGCCCCGGCAGATGCCCAGCACTGGCACGCCCCGGCGCAGGGCCTCTCGCAGCAGCGCGAACTCGAAGTCATCACGAAGGCGGCTGTCGGCAACGGGCTCGTCGGTCGCCGGGTGACGCGCACTCCGGTATGTGGCCGGGTCGAGGTCGCGCCCGCCGGTGATGATGAGACCGTCGATGTCGTCAAGCACCCGCCCGACCACGGCTGCGTCCACCGGCTGCGGCGGGAGCAGCACCGAGACCCCGCCCGCCTGTCCGACCCCCTCAAAGTAGATGGCGGGCAGGAAGCTCGCCCGCACGTCCCACACTCCGGTCTGGGCCGGCTGCAGATAGGTGGTCAACCCGATCAGCGGTCGGGGTGCACCTTCGCTCACACCGGAGCTAGAGCCGTTCGAAGCCACGCACCCTCTCCCAGTCGGTCACGGCGGCGTTGAACGCCTTGAGTTCCACGCGCGCGTTGTTCAGATAGTGCTCCACGACGTCGTCGCCAAATGCATCACGGGCGATCGTCGAGTTGTCGAACAACTCAACAGCTTCGGCCAGCGTTGTTGGCAGCCGTTCGGCACCGCCGGTGTATGCGTTGCCCTGTGACGCTTCTGGAAGCTCGAGTCCCTGGTCGATGCCGTGCAGCCCCCCGGCGATCAGCGCCGACACCGCCAGATACTGGTTGACGTCGCCACCAGGTGCGCGACATTCCACCCGCATGCCGTCCCCGTGGCCGACCACCCGCATCGCGCAGGTCCGGTTGTCCATTCCCCAGGCAACGGCGGTCGGCGCAAAGCTCCCCTCAACAAAACGCTTGTAGGAGTTGATGTTCGGCGCGTAGAACAGCGTCATCTCGCGCAACGTGGCCAGCTGGCCCGCGACGAAGCTGCGGAACATTGCGGACATGCCCAACTCGTCGCCGGAATCGGCGAATACCGCAGACCCGTCCTCCCCGCGCAACGAAATGTGGATATGGCAGCTATTACCTTCCCGCTCATCGTATTTCGCCATGAAGGTTAGGCTCTTGAGGTGCTGATCGGCGATCTCCTTGGCGCCGTTCTTGTAGATTGTGTGGTTGTCGCACGTGACGCGAGCATGGTCGTAGCGGAAAGCGATCTCCTGTTGACCGAGATTGCACTCGCCCTTGACGCCTTCGCAGTACATCCCGGCACCGTCCATGCCCAGTCGAATATCGCGCAGCAGCGGCTCCATCCGGGTTGAGGCATGCATGGCGTAGTCGACGTTGTAATCCGTCGCCGGAGTCAGGCCCCGGTAGCCGGCCTGCCAGGCCTCCCGGAAGCTGTCGTCGAACACTATGAACTCCAACTCGGTACCCACGTAGGGCACCAGCCCGCGAGCGGCGAGCCGGTCGATCTGACGGTTCAGGATGCTGCGCGGCGCCTGCCTGACCGATCGGCCGTCGGTCCAGGACAGGTCCGCCATCACCATCGCGGTACCGGGCAACCACGGCAAGAGCCGCAGAGTGGCGAAGTCCGGCGTCATCACCATGTCTCCGTAACCCGTCTCCCAGCTGGAGATGGCGTACCCGTCGACAGTGTTCATATCGACGTCGACAGCCAGCAGATAGTTGCAGCACTCGGCACCGTGCTCGGCGACGTTTTCGACGAACAGACGTGCCGAGACACGCTTACCGATCAGCCGGCCCTGCATATCGCAGAACGCCACGATCACGGTGTCGACGTCCCCTGAGGCGATCAGCCCCTCCAGATCGACGTACGACAGCATGTTCACTCCTCTTCGCCCCTGACTCTCCACAAACTGCCACGTACAAAGGTCCGACACCAGACCAATAGGCGAACTGCTGTCCTGCGACCCGGGGAGAACGGTCGGCCGGCGGTTGCTGCATCAGGCGGCCGGCACCGAGCGAGGCCGCACGACAACCAATTCAAATCGAGATAGCACCGACACTGGAGTAGGGTCGAACACGTGTGTGGAGCCACCGGCGAGGTACGTCTCGACGGAAGAAACCCCGACATCGGCGCCGTCGCATCGATGGCCGCAGCCATGGCCCCCCGGGGGCCGGATACCGCGGGTGTGTGGTCCCAGGGCAACGTTGCCCTCGGACATCGGCGCCTCAAGATCATCGATCTCTCCGCAGCCGGGTCACAGCCAATGGTCGACTCCGACCTCGGGTTGTCGGTGGCGTGGAACGGCTGCATCTACAACTACGAACAGCTGCGCGACGAACTAGTCGGGCACGGTTACCGCTTCTTCTCCCACAGCGATACCGAGGTGCTACTCAAGGGCTACCACCACTGGGGCGACCGCTTCGTCGACCACCTGCAAGGCATGTTCGCCTTCGC
>CAZCHU010000098.1:0-5503 GCA_964498215.1 uncultured Mycobacterium sp.
TTAGTCGACGTCCACCCAGTCCAGCGTGCGCTGCACAGCCTTCTGCCAGCCGGCGTAACCGCCCGTGCGCTGTTCCTCGCTCCAGTCCGGCGTCCAGCGCTTGTCTTCCTGCCAGTTGGCGCGTAGCTCGTCGGGATCCGACCAGAAGCCGACCGCAAGCCCGGCCGCGTATGCAGCGCCGAGCGCAGTAGTTTCTGCCACAACGGGTTTCACGACATCAACCCCCAGCACGTCGGCCTGGATCTGCATGCACAGATCATTGGCGGTGATGCCGCCGTCGACCTTGAGTACCTCAAGATGCACTCCGGAGTCGGCTTCCATCGCATCAACGACATCGCGGCTTTGGTAGCAGATCGCCTCCAAAGCCGCACGCGCCACGTGCGCGTTGGTGTTGAACCGCGAGAGCCCGACTATGGCGCCACGAGCATCGGAGCGCCAGTACGGTGCGAACAGGCCCGAGAACGCCGGCACGAAGTAGACCCCGCCATTATCCGCGACCTGCCGTGCCAGCGCCTCACTCTGGGCGGCGCCGCTGATGATGCCCAATTGGTCACGCAGCCATTGGATGGCCGAACCCGTCACCGCGATCGAACCTTCCAGTGCATAAACCGGTTTCGCGTCTCCGAACTGATAGCACACCGTGGTCAGCAGTCCATTCGATGACCGCACGATCTTCTCACCGGTGTTGAGGAGCAGGAAATTACCTGTGCCGTAGGTGTTCTTGGCCTCACCGGCTGCCAGACAGACTTGACCTACCATGGCCGCCTGCTGGTCACCGAGGCTGGCCGTCAGCGCTACCTCACCACCGAGTGGGCCCGACGACAGCGTCATGCCGTACGGCTCGAGCGACGACGACGGCCTGATCTGCGGCAACATCTGGCGCGGAATTCCGAAGAGGGCCAGCAGTTCGTCGTCCCAGTCCAAGGTCTCCAGATCCATCAGCATGGTGCGGCTGGCATTGGTCACGTCGGTGATGTGGACTCCGCCCTGCGGGCCGCCGGTCAAGTTCCACAACACCCATGAGTCGGCGGTGCCGAATATCGCCTCACCCTTCTCGGCCGCTTCCCGCACGCCATCGACGTTCTCCAGAATCCACTGCACCTTGCCCGCCGAGAAGTACGTCGCAGGCGGCAACCCTGCCTTGCGACGGATGATGTCGCCGCTGCCGTCGCGGTCCAGCGCCGAGGCGATCCGGTCGGTACGGGTGTCCTGCCACACGATGGCGTTGTAATAGGGCCGACCGGTGCGCCTGTTCCAGACCAATGCGGTCTCGCGCTGATTCGTGATGCCGAGTGCGGCGAGGTCGTCTGCCTGCAGGTTCGTCGAGTTCAGCACCGACAGCAGCACCGAGGAGGTGCGTTCCCAGATCTCGACCGGATTGTGTTCCACCCACCCTGCGCGCGGCAGGATCTGTTCGTGTTCCAGCTGGTGGCGACCGATCTCACGTCCCGAATGGTCGAAGATCATGGCGCGGGTGCTGGTGGTTCCTTGGTCGATTGCTGCAACGAAGTCGGCCATTCGTCCATGATGGACCACGTGGGTACCGGAATTGTGCCAGCGGTCGAAAGTCGCCAGATCGCCCGCATGCCGCGGGGCGGCCCGGACGCGTCGTGCCTGGACCGGCTGCTGCAGACCGACCGGCAGGAATACCTGGACCGCGACTCCGACGGAGATGCCCACCTTGAGGCGCTCAAACGCAGCGTCATTCGGGCACTCGACTTGGTAGGCGAGGTGTTCGGCAGCCACGAGAAGTTCGCCAAGATCGCGCTCGACGAAGTGGCCGAGGTCGCCGACCCCAGAATCCTGGAACTGGGCGCAGGGCACGGCAGTCTGTCCCGCAAGCTACTGGAGTGGCATCCGACGGCCAGGCTGACGGTGACCGACATCGAGCCGGCCGCGGTGGCGGCCATCGCCGACGGTGACCTGGGAGGGCATCGGCGCACCACAGTGCGGCAGATGGACGCCACGGCGCTGGACGCCACCGACGGGGAGTTCGACCTGGCGGTGTTTGTGCAGTCGTTCCACCACCTGCCCCCGGCCTCCGCCGCCCGGGTGATCGCCGAGGGCACCCGGGTGGCGAAGAAGTTGCTCATCATCGACCTGCCACGGCCCCCGACGCCGCTGCACATCGTGCGAATCGCGACCATGTTGCCGCTGGCCCCGCTGGTGCCGTTCGTGCACGATGGCGTGATCAGTTCGCTGCGCGCCTACAGCCCGTCGGCGCTACGGGCACTGGCTGCCCACGCGGACCCCGCCATCGAGGTTGAGCTGCGTGGCGGCCCGATGAGCCCACAGATTGTAGTGGCGTCCCGCGCGCACTGAACGACGGCGAGCGCGCGCACATTGACGGCAATTGCGGCGTGTCGGCGCACAAACGCGCGCGCTCGCCGACAATGGCGGGGTGGGCGAGGAATTGAAGCAGACCGAGTTCAGTCACGCGCACCGCCGCGAATACCGGCGCAAGGTGCAACTGTCCCTTGATGTCTTCGAGACCATGCTCGCCCAGTCCAGCTTCGAGTTCGAGAAGCCGCTCACCGGCATGGAGATCGAATGCAACCTGGTCGACTCCGACTATCAGCCCGCGATGACCAACTCCGAGGTCCTCGCCTCCATCGCGGATCCGGCCTACCAGACCGAACTGGGCGCATACAACATCGAGTTCAACGTGCCGCCCCGCCGACTACCTGGGCGGGCTGCATTAGAACTCGAGGACGAGGTCCGCGCCAGCCTCAATGCCGCTGAAGTCAAAGCCAACAGCGACGGCGCACACATCGTGATGATCGGCATCCTGCCGACCCTGATGCCCGAACACCTTTCCGGACGCTGGATGAGCGAGTCGACCCGGTACCAGGCGCTCAACGACTCCATCTTCACCGCCCGCGGCGAGGACATCATGATCGACATCGACGGCCCGGAACGTCTCAGCCTGCAGACCGCCTCGATCGCACCCGAGTCCGCCTGCACCAGCATGCAGCTGCACCTGCAAGTCTCACCCGCGGAATTCGCCAACAACTGGAACGCCGCACAGGTGCTGGCCGGTCCGCAGTTGGCGCTGGGTGCCAACTCACCGTTTTTCTTCGGCCACCACTTGTGGTCGGAGACGCGCATTGAGTTGTTCGCACAGGCCACCGACACCCGCCCCGAAGAACTCAAAGCCCAAGGGGTGCGCCCGCGGGTGTGGTTCGGCGAACGCTGGATCACGTCGATCTTCGACCTGTTCGAGGAGAACGTGCGCTACTTCCCGTCGTTGTTGCCGGAGCTCTCCGATGAGGACCCGGTGGCCGAGTTGGCCGAGGGCCGTGCTCCCCGGCTGTCAGAACTGCGGCTACACAACGGCACCATCTATCGCTGGAACCGGCCGGTGTACGACGTCGTCGAACAAGACGGGGTCGGTCGACCTCATCTCCGGGTGGAGAACCGCGTGCTTCCCGCGGGGCCGACCGTGCTGGACATGATGGCCAACTCCGCCTTCTACTACGGAGTGCTTCGGGCGATGTCCGAGGACGACCGGCCACTGTGGACGAAGATGAGTTTCGCTGCCGCGGAAGCCAATTTCGAGGCCGCAGCACAACACGGTATGGACGCGCGACTGTATTGGCCGGCGTTGGGCGAGGTGACGCCCGACGAGCTGGTCCTGCGGCAACTCCTGCCGATGGCCGAGGAGGGCCTGCGCCGCTGGGAGGTCGCCGCCGACGTGCGAGACCGCTACCTCGGCGTCATCGAGGGACGCGCCAAGACCGGCCGCAACGGTGCCGCCTGGCAGTCAGCCGCGGTCGTCGCGCTACAGGATCGCGGATTGAGCCGCCCCGACGCACTCGCCGAGATGCTGCGGCTGTACTGCGAACGGATGCATTCCAACGATCCGGTGCATACCTGGGATCTGCCTGGCTGACTACGCGGGGCGTATCGTCTGTGCCGTGGCCGACGCGATGGATTCAGAAATGATGAACTGGGACGACGCCTACGACGGCTCAAGCGAGTTTGACGGGGAACCGCCGTGGAACATCGGTGAACCACAACCGGAGCTCGCCGCCTTGATCACCGCCGGAAAAGTGCGCAGCGACGTGCTGGACGCCGGCTGCGGACACGCAGAATTGTCGCTGGCCCTGGCAGCCGACGGATACACGGTCGTAGGCATCGAGCTCGTACAGAGCGCGGTCGCGGCAGCCACCAAAGCCGCGCAGGATCGCGGCCTATCCAATGCCACCTTCGTGCAGGACGACATCACGACGTTCACCGGTTTCGACGGCCGTTTCAACACGATCATCGATTCGACGCTGTTCCATTCACTGCCTGTCGAAGCCCGAGATGGCTATCAACGGTCGATCGTCCGCGCCGCCGCGCCCGGTGCGTCCTACTTCATCCTGGTGTTCGCCCACGGGGCCTTTCCCGAGGGACTCGAGGTCAAGCCCAACGAGGTGACCGAAGACGAATTACGGGCCGCGGTCGGCAAGTACTGGCAGATCGATGAGATCCGCCCGGCGTTCATTCATGCGCACCCGATACCCATGCCTGACGCCACAGTGCAGATGCCGGCGCATGGAACCGACGAACGGGGCCGGATGAAGGTCCCGGCGTTCCTGCTCAGCGCCCACAAGCCGGCCTAAGACGCTACTGGGGTCGCGGCGAGCGCGCGCTCTCGTACACCTTTTGCGGCGCGCCCATGTGCAGACACGCGCCCTCGCGCAGATGGGGTGAGGGATGCGCGGCGTCGGCTCTCACCGCGTGATCGCGGCCAATGCTTCGGCAAGCGCTTCCAGGTCGGCGTCGGTGACATCGACGTGGGGCGAAACCCGCAGTGCGGGCCGAACCATCTCCCGCGGGGCACGTTCCAGGCCCAGATAGGTGGTCACGATGGAACGCTCGGCAAGCAGCCGGGTGCGCACAGCCGACGGGTCGACAACCTCTGGGGGGCGCAGCGTGGTGATGGCACTCGGCTCCTCATCAGACTCGATGACTTTCCAGCCGGGGACCCGGCCGAGCGCGCAGCGGGTGGCGGTGCCGACCTCCCGGAGGGCTGCTTGCACCGTCGGCGGACCTGCTGCCATGTACTCGCCGAGCGCCACCGAGAATGCGACGTGCAGGCCAATATTTTTCTCCCCGTAGCTCATTCGCAGCAACGTGGATTCGGAGAGCCACCCCGCTCGGGCGCAGAGCATCCCCACCCCGCGCGGACCCGCTGTCCACTTGCGCGCCGACGAATACAGCACGTCGGCATCGATGCCTGCACAGTCCAGATGTCCGAACCCCTGGGCGGCGTCAACAATGATCGGGACCCCGAGTTCCCGACACACCACCACCATGTCGCGGGCCGGCTGCACAACGCCGCTATGGCTGCCGAGAACGGTGAGGTGTACGAGCGGCGGTGGATCCGCTGCCAGGGCAACGGCGGCCGCATCGACGTCGAGCCGCCCCGCCCCGTCGACCGGCAGGGTGCGAACCTCGAATCCATGCATCGCCATGAGCAGCAGATTCGGGCCGAACTCTCCCGGCAGACAAGCCA
>CAZCHU010000098.1:5603-12851 GCA_964498215.1 uncultured Mycobacterium sp.
GCGCTGTCAACATGGACACCGGCGACCGGCGGCCGCGCAGCGCGCCAGCTGTCTGCGAGCGTCGTGTTCGGCACCTGCCTCACCGCACCGAAAGTGACAGGCCGAAGTCACCGAATTCGTCTGTCCACCAATGGGTGCGGCGTAACCCCGCGGCGGCCAATTCGGCGTCCACGCCGGGCTGCCGGAACTTGCACGACACCTCGGTGAGCATCTCCTCGCCTGCGGCGAAGCCGACATCGAGGGCGAGCGCGGAGACGTGGACACGCTGCGCGCGCATCGACCTCAACCACATCTCGACCCGCTCCTCAGCCTCGTTGTAGCGGGCCACATGTTCGAAACCGTCCAGGTCGAAATCGGCGCCGAGCTCACGGTTCACCACGGCGAGCACGTTGCGGTTGAACCGCGCCGTCACCCCGGCGCTGTCGTCGTACGCGCGGAGTAACCGACCGGTGTCCTTGACCAGATCGGTGCCCAGCAGCAACGAGTCTCCGGGCGCAAGCATGTCGGCCACCGAGGCCAAGAATTCGGAACGGAGCACGGGCGTCAGGTTGCCGATCGTCGATCCCAGAAACGCCACCAGCCGGCGGCCGCCGCTCGGGATCTTTCCCAGGTGCTCTTCGAAATCGCCACACACTGCCGCTATCTCGACACCCGGGTACTCCTGCTCGATCGCTGCGCCTGCAGCAGTCAACACGGTGGCGTCGACATCGAAGGGAACGAAGCGCAGCAGTGATCCCCGTTGCTGCAGCGCGTCGAGCAGCATCCGTGTTTTCTCCGACGTGCCACTGCCCAACTCCACCAGCGTGTCAGCACCGGAGGCGTCGGCGATCTCGTTGGCATGCGCACTCAGAATATGCGCCTCGGCCCGGGTCGGATAATACTCCGGAAGCCGGGTGATCTGGTCGAAGAGATCACTTCCTGTCGAGTCATAAAACCACTTGGGTGGCAACGACTTCGGGACCCGGGTGAGCCCGTCTCGGACATCGCGGCGCAGTGCCTGCTCGGCGGCGTCGGCGGCCAGGTAGTTGGAGATCGACCAGCACGAAGACGTCATCGCGCTCCTTCCAGCGGCGTCAGCTGCACGTTCATATCGATGACCTCCACGAGATGGCGGTCCGGGATGTCCTGCCAGGCGGGATCGTCGTCGTAGGGTTCGCTGGCCAGCACGACACCGTCGTCTCGGCGCAGAACCGACAGCGTGTCACCCCATGTGGTGGCGACGAGCCGGGAACCGTTGGCGGCCAGGATGTTCAGTCGGGCGTTCGGGTCGTCGGCGGCAACCTCGGCGACCGTGTCGGCCAGCGCATCCATCCCGCGACGGAATATGAGCGCCGCCAGCAGCGCGCTGTCGTTGGTCGACTCCGCGTGCACGGATGCCGGAAGTACTTTCCGGTCGACGATTCCGTTGTGCGACAACAGCCAATCCCCGTCGGTGAACGGCGCCGAGGCCGACGGTTCAATCGCCATGCCGACGCTGGCCGATCGAACCGCGGCCACCACGCATCGACTGATCAAAGCGGGCGCGACCGAGGCGAACGAGGCGTCGCCCCACAGCGGCGAAGCGCTGCGCCACCGCCGGGGGGCCCCACCCCCGGGGCGGCGATCGGCCGTGTCGTCGGCGCCGTCCGGACGAAGATCGAAGAAGCCGACGCCCCAACCGTCGGCGTTCATCAGTCCGCGCTGCTGGCGACGCGGTGCGTAGGACTGGACCAGAAGTCCTGCGGGCTGGTCGAGAACCAGCGAAGCCACCGACACTGGGGCGCCGAGCCAGCCCAGATGCCTACACATGGGCATCCCAGGCCAGCCGCACACCGGCGAAGATCTGCCGGCGGATGGGATGGTCCCAGTTGCGGAAGCTGGGGCGCAGGATGCCCGGGGCGACCGCCCACGAGCCGCCGCGCAGCACCCGGTAGTCACCGTCGAAGAAGGGCTCGGAGTACCGGTCGTAGATCATCGGCCTGAACCCTGGCCAAGGCCGCAGCGGTGAGGTCGTCCACTCCCACACGTCGCCCAGCATCTGTTCAGCCCCATAGGCCGACGCGCCGCCGGGATATGCGCCAACTGGCGCCGGGCGCAGCGCCTCGCCCCCGAGGTTGGCCAGCTCAGGGGTGGGTTGCCCGGCACCCCATGGGTATCGGCGCCGGGAAAGGGTCTGTGGATCCCACGCGCAGGCCTTCTCCCACTCCACCTCGGTAGGCAGGCGCGCACCCGCCCAGGCAGCGTAGGCCTCGGCCTCGAAATAGGTGATGTGCTGCACGGGTTCGTCGGCGGGGACGTCTTCGACGTGGCCGAAGCGGGTTCGGGAGCCGTCGGTGTTCCAGAACAGCGGAGCCGTCAGGCCGGCCTGCTCGCGGTGAGTCCAGCCGGCCACCGACCACCAGCGCCGCTGGTGGTAGCCGCCGTCGTCGATGAAGTTCCGCCACTCACCGTTGGTCACCGGAACCCGAGCGATACGGAAGGCGGCCAGGTCGACGACGTGAGCGGGCCGCTCGTTGTCCAACGAATACGGTTCGGTTGCGGCGTCCACGCCAAGAGTGAACTCGCCTGCCGGCACTAGAACCGATGTCCCGGCCAGCCCGGGCCGGCCCGCGGGCAACGCGCTGCCACGGTCAAGGAGCGGCGCCCCGGACCGCAGGTTGAGCGCCTGCAGCATCGTCTCGTCGTGCTGGTTCTCATGGCTGACCACGAGTGCGAAGGTGAACGCGTCGGGGTGCCCGTCGGGCAGCGTGTCCAGGACGTCCAATGCCCTCCCGCGCACCGTCGCGCAGTAGGCGCGGGCCTCAGCGGGGGGCAGTAGGGGAAGGTCGACCCTAGCGGCGCGGGAGTGCACGAACGCGTCGTAGAGCTTGTCCACCTCGGGAGTCAGCAGGCCGGGCCGATCCGGGTCGCCGCGGCGCAGCAGCCACAACTCCTCCTGCTGGCCAATGTGGGCCAGATCCCAGACCAGTGGACTCATCAGCGGGTCGTACTGCCGACGCACCTCGGCGTCGTCGAATGCGACGAGCCGCAACGTGCGGTTCCTCGCCGCGGTCAGCTCGCCGGCCAGCGCCTCGGGTGATATCACGGTTCTCCCTGTGCCAGGTGCGTGACCGCCCCGGCGACCCCGCAGCGGACCGCTTGATCGGCGAAGTCGTCGGCCGGGCTGCGGCCCTGCTCGACCGAACGCATGAGCAGACGCATGGATTCCTCGATTTCGTGCGGCACCCGTTCGGCAGCCACCTGCACACAGCTCAAGGCGGCGGCCTGCAGGCGCCGGTCGCCGAGACCGACCTGAGCGGCACGGTCCCATGCGGTCCCCACCGGTTCGGTCACCTCGGCCGCGACGTCAGCGGCCGCCGGGTCGTCCAGCACCGCGGTCAGGGTGAACACCACCGCGGGCCAGATCGAGTCCGGGACGCTGTCCAGGTAGCGCACCTCCAGGAACCCGCGTGGCCGCACCGGCGGGAACAGCGTGGTGAGGTGGTAGTTCAGATCGGCGATGGTGGGTCGACGCCCGCCGAGCGGTACCCGCCCGTTGGCCCAGTCCGCGAACGGTACCCACTGCTTCACCGGCGTCGGCTCCGGGCAGTGCACCAGCATCACCGGGGCACGCAACGCGTAGCGCGCCCAGTCGTTGGCGGGGTCGTCGCCGCTTTCTCCGAGGATCGGCCCGCAGCGCGCCGAATCCAGTTGGCTCCACACCCGCTGACGGGAAGACCCCCAACCGGTGAACTTGCCGCCGAGCATCGGGGAGTTGGCCGCCATCGCGATCATCGTCGGCCCCAAAGCGTGCGCTAACCGCACCCGATCAGCCCACCCCGCCCTGGGGCCGGCCTCGATGTTCACCTGAATCGACGCCGTCGAGGTCATCATCGCCTCGCCCGCAGCGCCGGTCTGACTGGCTCGGAAGAACTCCTCCATAGCCCGATAGCGCGCCCCGGGATTCACCCGGGCAGCCGGCCGAAGCGGATCGGCACCCAGCAACACCAGCCCGAAGCCGGCCCGGGCAAAAGCCGCACACAGCACAGACCGGTCCGATCGCATCGCCGAGATCGCAGTGACCGCGTCGCTGCACGGTGGACCTGAGAGCTCGACGGCACCACCGGGTTCGACGGTGACCGCGCTCCCGCCCGGCAGCCGCGGAACCGTCGAGATCGTCTCCATCAGTTCGCCCCACCCGGGCCTTCGAGACGGGTCGGCCAGGTCGAAACAGTGTGCCTCGATCTCTAGGCCCACCCGGCCGACCGGACCGGACGCCAAGCAGCCGTCGACCAGACGTTCGGCGGCGACCGCTGCGCTGGCCAGCTCAGTGGAGTCGACGCCGGTACCGTCGCATTCCATGGTGCTGGACATTTCAGGCCGCCTCCGGGTCAGGAACGATCGCGGGTTGTGTACCCCATCCTCCAGAGTGTGCCGACATAATGCCCGATCAGCCGATGACGTGTAGGTGACATGCACCTGAACCCGTCGGCGATACGCCCCCGCACTACTGACCGAGGGTGTTCTGCATAGCCCCGGCGAGCACGTTGACCGCGGGACCACCGTTTCCCGATTGACACACCTTGGCCTGCAGCAGAACGTTCTCCCTTTTTCTGGTGGTCACGAAGCACCTCCGGTCGGTGCCGGCTTCCTGCTTGACCCAGTCGGCCTCGGTCGCGGTCGTCGCGCCTGCACTGAACGTCCACACCTCAGTCGTGAAATTGTCCAGATGCATGGCCGTGGTCTGCCCGCTGCACCCCACTGTCCGCCCGACCACCCGGCCGAAGGCTCGGTCAGCGGCCTCAGGGGTGGCGAACACACCGACCGCCTGTTTCACCAAGTGCGCCATGTCGGTGTCTGATTCCTGGGCGACCGCCCCGTTGAACGCCGCCAGGTCGGGGTCGTTGTACACCTCCGGCAGCCCGATATCCGCCCAGTTGTTGCACACCGGGTTATCGACGTAGAACGACTGAAACGGGTTGGCGAACGTCCACTCGAACCCCAGCCGTGCGCCGACGATGTTGCTGACCGCGCCCTTGGGAAGTACTGCGTAGTTCACCACCCCGGGATCGGACGGCCGTGCCGACACCGGAGCGGCCGGTGCCAGAGCCAGCCCCATGCCGACTGCGAGACCGACCGCGAGGAGCTTCATGTCACACCTTGGCCGCTAGCTTGACATCGATGTTTCCGCGCGTGGCCTTCGAATAAGGGCAGACACCATGCGCCTTCGCCATCAGATCGTCGGCGACCGCCTGCTCAAGACCGGGCAGGTAACCGACCAACTCGACCGCCAACCCGAACCCGCCCTCGGAGTCCTTACCGAATCCGACCTTCGCCGTGATGCCGCTGGCACTGTCGAGTGCGACCTTCTCGCTCTTGGCGACCAACCGCAACGCACCTAAGAAGCAGCCTGCGTAGCCAGCTGAGAACAGAAGCTCCGGGTTTACTCCTTCGCCGCTACCACCCATCTCCTTCGGGGGGCGGGTATCGAGGTCGATCTTGCCATCGGCGGACTTCACATGGCCGTCACGGCCTCCGTCGGTAGCTGTGGACTCTGCTGTGTAGACAACGTCGATGCTCATGAGTCCGATCATGCCAGTACAGACTTCCCGCCACGTCAGTCCTCGCTGATACCGCCGTGACGGCTCTCGATTTCAGATTGTCCGGCACGGACACCCTCATCACACGGATCGGCATGCCAATCACCGAAAGGATCAACGTAGCAAGGCCATTCGTCGGGACGGTCCATCTCGTGATCAGTGAGCACCGCGGCCCGCAGAGCGTCGAGTATTTCTGTGGGGTTCGCCCCACAGACCAGCACGGTCATCGAGGTATGACGGTCACCGTAGCGATAATCCCAGATCAGATCGGCGATGGCGCGCCGTTCCGGCGAGACGTAGGCAACCTCACTCGAGGTCATCGACGCCAACCACTTTCCCACCTGAGAAACGCGTAATCCTCCGCCGGCGGACTCCAGCCACATCACGCGGTCGGGCTGACTGGCAACCCACAGACGCCCTCTACTACGAATCACTCCATCCAGCAACAGGTCGACAGCATCGTGCAGACGTCGTGGATGAAACGGCCGGCGAGCCTGGAATTCCAGCAGGCGGACCGATCCGGTGCCGTCCAGGGGCGGCTGCCCTGCCAGCAACGGATCGTGCGGATGATCGCTACGGCCGCGACGCGCATCGGAATGCAGATGGGCTAGGACGAGATCGAGTCGACCCGTACCTACCGTGATGCGCGCCTTGGGAGCCAACCTGCGGCACACATCGACCGTCACCGGATCCGGGGTCTCGAGGACGACGACATCGGCGAACTCGACCTGCCCGACGACTACCTGGGCCGTCGTTCGTCCATCGTCGAGTTCATCCTCACCTATGGCCTGGTTGAGCCACCTCTGGGTGTCGACGTGGGTAACGACCGCACACACTGAGACTTCACGAGCTGTCGGCGAGTGAGCGATCGCAAAGCAGACAGGCTCTGGCTCCATCCACGGACCCAACCGGACGGCAATGCGGTCCACATCCGGCCGACGGTGCAGCAGGCGTAGGTGTTCGAGCAAGTCGTAGCGCACCGTACAGGACACACACCCATGGGCCAGTTCGAGCACAGCATCCGCGGCAATCACGTTGCCACGCTGCAACATCGTGGTCCTGCGGTGCACGACGTGCCCATCGAATCGATGCTCCACCAGCGCCGTACCGACACCTTCGAGTAACACTTCGCCGATGCCCTGGGTGTCGTTCTGCCCCGCCACGATGACAACTGGAGTACGCATAAACCCTCTTATTGGGAATGATTTTCAATCGCAGAGGATTCAGGCTACAGTTCCTCATCAGACTTGTCGAAAATCATTGTCAATAGTAGCCCTGAAGGAGAGACGTGTCTGCTCATTGCCAGGTCACTGGCCGCTCACCCGGTTTTGGCAACACGGTGTCGCATTCGCACCGTCGCACTCGTCGTCGCTGGAATCCCAATATCCAGCGCAAGACCTACCTGCTGCCTTCCGAGGGCCGCCGGGTCACCTTGCGCGTCAGCGCGAAGGGCATCAAGGTCATCGACCGTGACGGTATCGAGGCCGTGGTTGCTCGCATTCGCCGCGCTGGGGAGAAAATCTAATGGCGCGTAACGAGATCCGTCCGCTGGTCAAACTGCGCTCCACCGCGGGTACCGGATACACCTACGTCACCCGAAAAAACCGACGGAACGACCCCGACCGGCTGACGTTACGCAAGTTCGATCCGGTAGCCCGCAAGCATGTCGACTTCCGAGAGGAGCGCTGAA
>CAZCHU010000099.1:0-7875 GCA_964498215.1 uncultured Mycobacterium sp.
CGGGTGGAAAAGTAGGACACCGCCGAACACAAATGGGAGTCGCCCCCCACCATTGCGGTGGGGGGCGATTCTCTTTATTGAATTCGGTATTGTGGAATTCGCTTCAATTGTGAGTGACAAACAGAAAGGGCCTACGTGCCGCAGGATCCCCAGGGCGGCCGCGGCGAACGCCGTCCGCGGCAAGGCTTCGCCGGCGGCTCGCGCACCTCAGGATCGCGGCCTGCCCGTCGCGCGCAGCCACGACCCGACCCCGCCGAGCAACGTGCGGTGGGTCCGCAAATACCGGCCAGCATCGAAGCCAAGCAACTTGCGCCCGAGATTCGGGGCGAGCTCACGACTCTCGATCGCAGCACCGCCGATGTCGTCGCCCGCCACCTGGTGGCCGCCGGTGAACTGCTCGACGACGACCCCGAAGCAGCCTTGGCGCATGCCCGTGCCGCCCGCGCCCGAGCCAGCAGGATCGCCGCGGTCCGCGAGGCGGTCGGGATCGCGGCCTACCAGTGCGGGGACTGGGCCCAGGCGCTTGCCGAATTGCGTGCGGCGCGCAGAATGGGCAGCCGCTCACCACTACTCGCGTTGATCGCCGACTGCGAACGTGGGATCGGTCGGCCCGAGCGGGCGATCGAGTTAGCCCGCAGTCCGGAGGCCGAACAACTCCGTGGAGACGAGGCAGACGAGCTTCGCATCGTCGCCGCCGGTGCCCGATCGGATCTGGGTCAACACGAACAGGCTCTGGCAGTTCTGTCCACACCTCAGCTGGATCCGGCGAGGACCGGACAGACCGCAGCCAGGCTTTTCTACGCCCACGCCGACACGCTGCTGGCCCTGGGCCGCGATCAGGATGCGCTGCAATGGTTCCTGCACGCCGCTCGAGCTGACGTCGACGGAGTCACCGACGTCGAAGAGCGAATCACAGAGTTGTCGTGATGTGAGTAGCCTTGCCCAGCAACATGATTGCCTGTTGCTTGATCTCGATGGCACAGTATTTCGCGGACACCAGGAGACCCCAGGTGCCGTCGCCACGCTAGCTGCCGTCGATTCCCGAATCCTATACGTCACCAACAACGCCTCCCGCGATGCCGGGCAGGTCGCCCAGCACCTGTGTGATCTCGGCTTCACCGCGGGGCCTGCCGACGTCATCACCAGCGCACAGAGTGCCGCGCGCCTGCTGGCCAAGCAACTGCCGGAAAGTGCAAAGGTTCTCATCGTCGGCACCGACGCTCTGGCCGCCGAGGTCAGCAGCGTCGGTCTGACGCCGGTGCGGCAATGGTCGGACACGCCAGTCGCTGTGGTACAAGGGCATTCGCCGGAGACTGCCTGGCCCGACCTCGCGGAAGCCGCGCTGGCGATCAGATCCGGAGCGTTGTGGGTTGCTGCCAACGTAGACAAGACGCTGCCGTCGGAACGGGGCCTGTTGCCAGGCAACGGTTCAATGGTTGCCGCGCTGCAGACCGCCACTGATCGCGATCCCCAAGTGGCCGGCAAGCCGTCGCCGGTCCTGATGGCGGACGCCCTGTCCCGCGGCGACTTTCACACTCCGCTGGTCATCGGTGACCGCCTCGATACCGACATTGCCGGCGCGAATGCCGCACAACTGCCGAGCCTGATGGTGCTGTGCGGAGTGAATACCGCCGAGGACGTGATCTGGGCTGTCCCGCAGCAGCGGCCCAACTACCTCGCCGAGGATCTACGAGCCCTTACCGCCAGCCCCGACACGCTGCGTATCGGGCCGCATCCGGGCTGGCAGGTCGAGGTCGGCCCGGACGCCGTGAGGGTGCGGCGCACCGGTGAGGATCCCGGTGACGCACTGGCTGTGGTCCGGGCGATCGCTGACGCGGTCTGGGGCCTCGAGGCCAACCACCGCCCCTCGATGATCACGGCGGATGACGATGTGGCTCAACAGGCGCTGGCGCGTTGGTCGCTGCTGGGGACTGTCCGATGACGGGGTGCGCTAGCGTGAACACCGACATGACCAACGACCCTGACCAGATTCGCGCCCAGATCGCCGAGCTTCTGGGCGAGCAGGCTGATGCGTGCGAATCCGACCTGGATATCGTCGCGGCGCGCCTCGAGGAGGCGCACGAACTTCTGGTGCACGCGCTGGAATCGGTCGAGAAGGGCTGATCCGCGTGACGCGGCGCGCTCGTGTGGACGCCGAGCTGGTACGACGCGGCCTGGCACGCTCCCGCCAGCAAGCCGCCGAGCTGATCGGCGCCGGACGCGTCACCATCGACGGGATGCCGGCGGCAAAGCCCGCCACCGCCATCCCGATCGGCGCCAACCTGACCGTCATCGACCTGGGCGAACACCGCTTTGTGTCACGCGGAGCGCACAAATTGATCGGCGCCCTGACCGAGTTCGGAGTCGAGGTAGCCGGTCGGCGCTGTCTGGACGCGGGCGCCTCAACCGGTGGATTCACCGAGGTGCTGCTGACCAGGGAGGCCCGCGAGGTGGTCGCCGTCGATGTCGGCTACGGGCAGCTCGCCTGGTCACTGCGCAACGATCCGAGAGTAACGGCCATGGAGCG
Source organism: uncultured Mycobacterium sp. (assembly GCA_964498215.1). Lineage (GTDB taxonomy): Bacteria > Actinomycetota > Actinomycetes > Mycobacteriales > Mycobacteriaceae > Mycobacterium. The sequence continues at coordinate 2,528 of CAZCHU010000099.1, forward strand.
AACCAATGTCCGCGGCCTCACGGCCGACGCGATCGGTGGTGCCGTGGACCTGGTCGTAGCCGATCTATCGTTTATTTCGCTCGGAACGGTCTTGCCCGCGTTGATCGCGTGTGCGGCGCCAGGCGCCGATATCGTGCCCATGGTGAAACCGCAGTTCGAGGTTGGGAAGGACCGGGTGGGCGCGGGCGGAGTCGTGTCGCACCCGGCGCTGCGCATCGAGGCGGTGCTCTCCGTAGCTGGGCGCGCCGCTCAATTGGGTTGGCACACCGTCGCCGTCACGGCAAGTCCATTGCCCGGTCCGGCCGGCAACGTCGAGTACTTCCTGCGGCTGCGGGCCGATTCCGATCGCCTACTACAAGCCGGATCGCTCGAAGAGGCAATTCGGCAGGCCGTCGCAGAGGGGCCCCAATGACACGCGAACACGAACGCACCATCCTGCTCGTCGTCCATACCGGACGCGAAGCGGCAACGAAGGTCGCACGCCGGGTGGAGAAAGTGCTCGGCGACAACGATATTGCCTTGCGGGTGCTCTCAGCCGAGGCAGTCGATCGAGGACCGCTTCATTTGGCGCCGGACGACATGCGCGCCATGGGCGTAGAGATCGAGGTGGTCGACGCAGACCCTCGGGCTGCCGAAGGATGCGAGTTGGTGTTAGTGCTCGGCGGTGATGGCACGTTCCTGCGTGCCGCCGATCTGGCGCGAAATGTCGAGATTCCAGTGCTCGGAGTCAATTTGGGCAGAATCGGCTTCCTGGCCGAGGCCGAAGCAGACTCGATCGACACTGTTCTCGAGCACGTCATCAAGCGCGACTATGTGGTCGAGGAGCGGATGACGCTCGACGTGGCGGTGCGTGCAGGGGATCAGCTCCTGGACAGCGGCTGGGCGCTCAACGAGGCCAGCCTGGAGAAGGGCCCGCGATTGGGCGTCCTGGGTGTCCTCCTGGAGGTCGACGGAAGGCCGGTGTCGGCATTCGGTTGTGACGGCATGTTGATATCGACACCGACCGGATCAACGGCGTATGCGTTCTCCGCGGGTGGTCCGGTGCTCTGGCCGGATCTGGAAGCGATCTTGGTGGTTCCGAACAACGCCCATGCACTGTTCGCCCGCCCGATGGTGACCAGTCCGGAAGCCTCGATCGCCATCGAGATCGAGGCTGCCGGCCACGATGCCCTGGTCTTCTGCGACGGACGCCGCGAGATGATACTGCCGGCCGGGGGCAGGCTGGAGGTGACACGGTGCGGCACACCGCTGAAGTGGGCGCGCCTGGACAGTGCGCCGTTCACGGATCGGTTGGTCCGCAAGTTCCGGTTGCCGGTTACCGGGTGGCGTGGTCAGTAGTGCTAGCCGAGATTCGTATCGAGTCGCTGGGCGTTATCCGTACTGCGGTCGCCGAGTTCGACGGCGGTCTGACCGTGCTCACCGGCGAGACCGGCGCAGGGAAGACGATGGTCGTCACCGGGCTGCATTTGTTGGGCGGTGCGCGCGCCGACCCGACCAAGGTGCGCTCGGGCGCCGACCGGGCAGTGGTCGAAGGTCGTTTCATGACAGCTGAACTCGGCGACAAGGCGGGCACACACGTTGAAGGGATCCTGGATTCATCCGGGGGCGAACGTGACGACGACGGCAGCGTTATCGCCGCCCGCTCGGTGAGTCGAGACGGCCCTTCGCGGGCCTATCTCGGTGGCCGCAGCGTGCCGGCTAGGTCACTGAACGAATTCACCAGCGAACTGTTGACGCTGCACGGCCAAAACGATCAGCTGAGGTTGATGCGCCCCGACCATCAGCGTGCCGCCCTGGACCGCTACGCCGGAGTCGCCGAGGTGCTGGCGCGCTACCGCGCACTGCGCGATGACTGGCTCGACGCCCGCCGCGACCTCGATGCTCGTCGTCGCCGCGCACGCGAGTTGACCCAGGAGGCCGACCGAATCCAATTCGCACTGAACGAGATCGACACCGTGGCACCGCAACCCGGCGAGGACGACGACCTCGTCGACGACATCCGGCGAATGTCCGAACTCGACGCGCTGCGCGAGGCGGTGCACACCGCTCGCTCAGCACTGTCCGGCGCGAGCGACGATGTCGGCTCGGTCGACGGTTCCTCTGCCGCGAACGCGGTCGGCAGGGCACGCGCGGCGCTCGAAAGCACCGACGACGCCACACTCGGAACGCTGGCCGCACAACTCGACGGAGCTTTGGCGGTCCTGATCGATGTCTCAGGCGAACTGGGCAGATTTCTCTCCGAGCTTCCCAGTGATGCAAGCGCGTTGGAGACGAAACTCGCGCGCCAGGCTGAGTTACGGACGCTGACCCGCAAATACGCCGCAGACATCGACGGAGTGCTGGCCTGGGCCAACGAGTCACGGGAGCGGCTCGCTCAACTCGACGTTTCGGAAGAGACGCTGGCCGAGTTGCAGCGCCGAGTCGACGCGCTGCACGTCAAGGTGGTTGCCGCGGCGCAAGACCTCACCAAGGTTCGGGTCGACGCCGCCAAAGGACTGTCGAAGGCAGTCACCGCGGAACTTGCCGGATTGGCGATGGCCGGTGCGGCCTTCACCGTCACCGTCGGCCAACTTGAGGTACGCGCCGACGACAGCGCCCCGCTGATACTGCAGTCAGGTAATGCCGTCCACGCGGGACACGACGGAGTGGACTTCATCGAGTTCGGCTTCGCCGCCCACCGCGGCGCCGACATCCTGCCGCTGAACAGGAGCGCCTCCGGCGGCGAACTCTCCCGGGTCATGCTGGCACTCGAGGTCGTGCTGGCCAAGTCAGCCGAAGGCACAACGATGGTTTTCGACGAAGTCGACGCCGGCGTCGGTGGGCGCGCCGCCGTCCAGATCGGCCGGCGTCTGGCGCGGTTGGCCCGCACCCATCAAGTCATCGTGGTTACCCACCTGCCACAAGTCGCCGCCTATGCCGACGTGCATTTAGTCGTGGAAGGTTCAGACAGCCGCGGTAGCTCCGCGAGGGCCAGCGGTGTGCATCGCCTCGATGACGAGAAACGGATTGCCGAGTTGGCCCGAATGCTGGCTGGGCTGGGGGAGAGCGACAGCGGGCGCGCACATGCCCGCGAACTTCTCGATGCCGCCCGCGGTGACCGCGAACAGGCAGGCTAAATCTGTGACAGAAGTGATAAGACTTTACTAATGAGGCTAATGTTACGGCGCGCCTCCGACGCTTAGCTGTTGATCCTGGACAGAATCGGCGCATGAAGATGTCAGCGCTGCTGTCCCGTAATGCCAGCTCGCGGCCGGGTCTCACCGGCACCGCCCGGGTTGACCGCGACATCGATCGGCTGTTGCGGCGCATCGCACCCGGCGACATCGCGGTCATCGACGCTCAGGATCTGGATCGGATCACCGCCGACGCACTCGTCGAGGCCAACGTCGCGGGCGTCGTAAACGCCTCGTCGTCAATCTCGGGCCGCTACCCCAACCTCGGGCCCGAGGTTTTGGTCGCCCACGGCATCATGCTGGTCGATGACACCGGCCCTGAGGTCTTCAAGAAGGTCAAGGACGGCGCCCGAATCCGGATCAACGAGGGCGGCGTGTACTCCGGGGACCGCCGGCTGATCCTCGGTACCGAACGTACCGATGCAGAGATCCACGAACTGATGCAGGAAGCCAAGGGCGGCCTGGTCGCACATCTGGAAGCCTTCGCGGGCAACACCATCGAGTTCATCCGCAGCGAGAGCCCGTTGCTGATCGACGGAATCGGGATCCCCGACATCGACGTCGACATGAACCGCCGGCACGTGGTGGTGGTCGCCGAAGAGCCCCATGCCGCTGCCGACCTGAAGGCGCTGAAGCCCTTCATCAAGGAATACCAGCCGATTCTGGTGGGGGTGGGTACCGGCGCCGACATCCTGCGCAAGGCCGGCTACCGCCCGGAGCTGATTGTCGGAGACCCGGACACGATCAGCGCTGAGGTACTGCGCTGCGGAGCTCAGGTCGTGCTGCCCGCCGACGCCGATGGGCACGCCGCCGGACTGGAACGCATTCAGGACCTCGGCGTGGGCGCGATGACCTTCCCGGCCGCCGGGTCGGCAGCTGATCTCGCGCTGCTGCTGTGCGACCACCATGGCGCGTCGCTCATCGTCACGGTCGGCCACAGCGCGAGCATTGAGGAGTTCTTCGATCGCACCCGCCAGCGCAGCAACCCGTCGACGTTCCTGACCCGTCTCAAGGTCGGGGAGAAGCTCGTCGATGCGAAAGCCGTCGCCACGTTGTATCGCAGCCGGGTATCCGGTAGCGCAATCGCTCTGTTGGTGCTGGCAATGCTGATCGCGGTGATCGCCGCACTCTGGGTGTCGCGTGCCGATGCCACGGTGCTGGAGTGGGTCGCCGAGTACTGGAGCCAGTTCACGCTCTGGGTTCAGGGCCTGGTCTCGTAGAAGGTGATGCCGTGATCTCGCTTCGCTCACACGCGATTTCGCTCGCCGCCGTTTTCCTGGCACTGGCCATCGGGGTCGCCTTAGGCTCCGGACTGCTGTCCAACACCGTGATGTCCGGTCTGCGTGACGACAAACACGAGATGCAGAACGAGATCGACTCGCTCACCGACGACAGGAACGCCCTCAACGAGAAGCTCGCCGCTGCCAGCGATTTCGAAGCGCAAATGGCTCCCCGTATGTTGCGCGACAGCCTGGCGGAGAAGTCGGTGGTGTTGTTCCGTACCCCCGACGCGGCAGACGGTGACATCGACGCGCTCACCCGGGTAGTGGAGCAGGCCGGCGGACGAGTGACCGGAACCGTGGCGTTGACCCAGGAGTTCGTCGACGCGAACTCATCGGAGAAGCTGTTGTCTGTCGTTAACTCACCTATCGTGCCGGCCGGGGCACAGTTGAACACCAACTCTGTCGACCAGGGGTCGCAGGCAGGCGACTTGCTGGGTATCGCACTGCTGATCAACCGAGATGTGCAGGCGACTTCGGTTGACGACGCCCAACGTGACACTGTGCTGGCTGCGCTTCGTGACACCGGGTTCATAACCTACGGCACCGAGCGTATCGGCGCCGCGAACACCGCACTCGTGGTGACCGGGGGCGAACTCGCTGACGACGCGGGAAACCAGGGCGCGACCGTCGCTCGGTTTGCGGCGGGCCTGGCACCGCACGGTTCGGGTACGGTCCTCGTCGGTCGCGAGGGATCAGCGTCGGGAACTTCTGCCGTAGCCGTCAATAGGTCGGATGCTGCGATGAGCAGCGTTGTCAGCACTGTCGATGACGTCGACCGTGAATCCGGCCGCATCACGTCGGTGCTCGCGTTGAGCGATCTCATCAACGGCGGGGACCCGGGCCAGTTTGGCACCGGCCCCGGTGCTACTGCGGTCACCGTTCCGCAGTAGCC
>CAZCHU010000099.1:7975-12478 GCA_964498215.1 uncultured Mycobacterium sp.
CCGGCCCCGGTGCTACTGCGGTCACCGTTCCGCAGTAGCCACCACCGAGTCGTCCGAGTTGGGTTATTGGACTTACTGCCTACGGTTGTCGACGTCCAGGACGTCGGGCCTTGACCCCGGATGGTGGACACGGGATTTAGATGAAGCAGCTTCTGGCAGCGTAGCGAATGTGGGTGTTTTCGTGGCTGGCCGGGCTGGAATAGCGGCAGCGAGAGTGCCTCCGTTTCAGGTTACCCCACCCCGCGCATAGACTGGACGACGCTCAGATCTGCGCAGAGTGTCGCGAAACACTTTGAGGTGTAACGACTTCCGCGATTCGAATGGAACACAGCACCCGCCGGTGAACCACGCCGCGCCTCGGCGGCGACGAGGGCATCTTCGACGAGCTCAGTGCGCATGTGCTCGGCGATCGCCCAGCGCCCCGTAGGTGTTGTCCGCCTGATGGACGGTACGGATCCGTTCGGCCAGCGCCTGGTCAGCCGTTTCGCGGGCGGCGCGGCCATCGGCACCAGCAAGCCCCGGCGAAATATTTGGCCGCCGACCGCAGAATGTCGCGCTCGGTGGCGGCGACTGCGGTTACTGTTCCGCAGCCGCCGCCATCATCTCGCGGAGCGCCCGCTTACACCGTGTCGGCCTCCGAGTCTCCGAGCAGCTCGCTGGCGGCGAGCCCGATCAGTGATCGGGGGTCGTCGGAGTCGCGTACATCGCTGTCGAGTTCCCAGAACATGACACCGCCCAGGCCGAGCGATTTGATGTAGTCAAGCTTGTACTGCAGTGACTGTGGGTTCTCGTAGGTGATGAACGTTCCGCCGTTCGCGGTGCTGTAGATGTAGGGCACCTTGGCCTGCTCGTCCCAGTACACCTTGTACAGGTTTGGTTGTTGGGCAACCAGATCCATGATGTGCCAGTAGTCGATCACGCCGGGTTCAAAGGTTCCCAGCCCGGCGCCGGTGGCCGAATCGTAGAGACCACCGTCGGCGGTGTTGGCCACCCCGGTCCAGCTACGCCCGTATAGCGGGCTACCCAGCACGACCTTGGACGGATCGACAGACTGCAGGTAGAGGTTGACGGCGTGGTCAACGTTGTACAGTGCGTTGGCTGATCCGGACGTGGCGTACATCCCGGCCTGATGACCGGTCTGGTTGTCCCAGGCGCCGGCCAGGTCGTAGGACATCAGGTTGAACCAGTCCAAATGGGGTGCCATTCCGGCCAGGTCGAAGTTGGCGATCTTGTCATAGCCCGCCGGGCCGGCGATGGTGAGCAGATACTCCTTGTCGTCGATGCCGTCGTTCTGCTCGAGTAGATCGAGTTGGCGACGAATCTCCTCAACCAGCAGCACGTAGTTGGCAGTGTCCTCCGCGCGATAGGAGTTGTTGGGCAGGCCACCGAAGACCGGGTATTCCCAGTCCAGATCGATGCCGTCAAAACCATAGGTAGTGATGAACTCCACCGCCGACTCGGCGAACTTCTCTCGCGATTCCTCGGTCAGGGCGATGTCGGAGAAGTTGTCCGACAGCGTCCATCCCCCGATCGCGATCAACGTCTCCAGTCCCGGGTTCTGCTCTTTGAGCTTGGAGAGCTGGTTGAAGTTGCCTCTCAGAGGCTGGTCCCAGGTATCGCCGGGGTAGGCCTTCTCCACTGCTGCAAAGGAATCGAACAGCACCACCTCGCCGTTGTCGTTGATGTCGGCGAAGGCGTAGTTGATGTGAGTCAACTTGTCGGCCGGGATGTCAGCGACGTGATAATCGCGGCCGTAGATGCCCCATTCGGCGAAGTAGCCGACCACTCGGTACTCATCCTCCGCGGTACCGTTCGGGTTGGCGTCGTCATTGCTGATCAGGCCAACGCCCTCAGATGTCCCGAACTCAGCGCCGGTGATGTCCGACAGCACCAGGATCAGCGATTCATTGGTCTCGTAGGTGGTGTCCCCGAGAACCGCGACGCGAACCTCTTTGGCGGTCTCGCCCACGGCGAAGGTCAACACGCCTTGTGCGGCTTGGTAATCCGACCCCGCGGTGGCGGTGAAGTCCTCTGTCCGATAGTTGACCGTGACAACCTCATCGGTCGGGGCGGACAGGCCGACGTTGAACACCAAGTCAGTGCTTCCACTGTCGCCCTCCTGAACACCGGTATTGGCGACCGACAACAGCGGTGTCGCCGGCGCCGGCTCACTCGGTGCGGCCCCGACCAGAGTGAGGTTCGTCGGAGTGCCTCCCGAGGCGGTGAACCCGAACGACGTCGATGACCCCGCAGCGATATCGCTGTTCCAGTCTGCGCCGGCAACCACGTAGTGGCCATCGGTGTTGGAGACAATGGTGCCGCTCCACAGGGAGGAAATCGTTCCTGGGAAGTCGAACTCGACCTGCCAATCCGACAACTCCGTCGCTCCGGTGTTGGTGACGGTCACATCACCGTTGAACCCCGAACCCCAATCACTGGTCTTGGTGAACACCACGCTGGCCGTCCCCGGATCCGTCGGTCCCGGATCGACCGGCCCCGGATCGACCGGCCCTGGATCGACCGGCCCTGGATCGACCGGCCCGGGATCGGTCGCACTGTCGTCGTTGGTAATGGTGCCTGCGCCGACGGCGTCGGCGAGGGTGGCCCCGGTGGGGTTGGACAGTGTCACCGAGAATGTCTCGTCGGGTTCAACGAGGGTGTCTGCCAGGACCGCGACCTCGATGGTCTGTGAGGTGACCCCGGGGGCGAAGGTGATCTCCCCGGAGGTGGCAATGTAATCCGTGCCCGCGGTGGCGGTGCCGTTGGAAGTCGCGTACTGCACGCTCACCGGCTCGGTGGACGCCGAGGCCAGGGAAACGGTGAACCGTGCCACCGCGTTCCCGCCGCCATCGCTGCTGTACTGGACGGGCTCCAAATAGACCATCTTGTTCTCGTTGACGGTGTTCCAGTCATCGGCCAGGATGCCCCCGGTGTCACCAGAATTGGGGTTCCACGACCAGTAGGTCCAGCTGATGCCTTCGTCGGTGGCCGGAATATCGATGGAGCCGTTGTTGTCGAGGTCACCAGACATGTATGAGGTGATCGCTTCGAACCACGGCTCATCCTTGGGATCGACGAGCTTGGTACCGAACTCCCCGATCATGATCGGGGCGATGTCCTGCTCGTAGATGTAGCCCCACATCTGCTCGTACTTATCGGGCAGATCGGCGGCAAAGCCCGCATCCTGGAACCACGGCTGCGCGTACACCGAGTTCGGATAATCGTGCGGGGAGTACACCACCCGGTTGGGCACGTCCAGCGTGATCGGCCGGTCCTGTACCCCCATCAGGTTGCCACCCCACCAGTAGTTCTGCCCCTGGTAGGTCTCCACACCCTCAACGATGATCAAGAGATCCGGGTTGACCGCAAGCACTGCGTTGCCGGCCCGCTCGGCAGCACGCGCCCAGTCAGTAGCGCCACCGCCGCCCCAGGTGCCGTTGTGCGGCTCGTTGGACAAATCGACACCGATCACCGTCGAGTTACCCAGATAACGGTTGGCCAGCATCTCCCAGTCAGCGACCCACTTGTCTTCGGTGTAGGCACCCTCGTACCACAAGCCGCTTGAGTTGGGGCCGTTGCCCGCAGCGCTACGGTGCTGGTCGAGAATGATCCGCAGATCCTTCTCACCGGCATAGCGGATGACCTCGTCCATCACCTCCAGACGTGACAGACCCTCCAGCTCCGGATTCTTGGAGTAGTCGATTCCCGTAGGCGCGGCACTGGAATGCAACATCTCGTTGGAGTACGGCAACCGGATCGTATTGAACCCCTCAGCGGCCATTTGATCGATCATCGATGTGTAGCTACGCGTCCACAGTCCATGCGGCACCCCGTTCGAGGTCTCCCCACCGAACCAGTTCACCCCAGCCAGCTTGACCGTCTCGCCCTGCGAATCGATGATCTGATTCCCCGAGGTGCTCAAGTAGCCGGGCGCGATCCCACCCTGACCGGGATCACCCTCAGCAACCGAAGCATCAGAAATACTCAACGTCGAAGGCGCAGCCGCATCATCATTGGTGATGGTGCCCGTCGCCGAGCCATCAGCGATCGTGGCGCCAGCCGCATTGGCCAACGTCACGGTGAACGTCTCGTCCGACTCCACCGCGGTGTCGCCCAGAACGGCGATGTTGACCGCTTGAGAGATCACCCCTGGAGCGAAGGTCAGCGTCCCGGTCTTGGCGGTGTAGTCCGAACCCGCGGTGGCAGTGCCGTTGGCGGTCGCATAGTTCACCGTTATCGAATCACTGGACGCTTCCGACAGCGACACCGTGAAGCCCAGATTCGACGTGCCGCTATTGCCTTCGGCCCCGGCTGCATTTCCGATCGACACACTCGGCAGTTGCGGCGCGGCAACATCGTCGTTGGTAATCGTCCCGGTCGCCGAGCCATCGGCGATGGTGGCGCCGGCAGCGTTGGACAAGGTGACGGTGAACGTCTCGTTCGATTCCACCGTGGTGTCACCCAGAACACCGACGTTGATCACCTGTGAGACCGAACCCGGCG
>CAZCHU010000100.1:0-6557 GCA_964498215.1 uncultured Mycobacterium sp.
GACAAGGCCGCCAGGTTCGTCCGGTTCTGCGACTCGTTCAACACTCCGCTGGTGTTCGTGGTTGACACCCCCGGGTTCATGCCGGGTGTGGAACAGGAAAAGGGCGGAATCATCAAGCGGGGCGGCCGGTTCCTCAACGCTGTGGTGGAGGCCGATGTCCCGAAGGTGACCATCACGATACGCAAGTCCTACGGTGGCGCCTATGCCGTGATGGGTTCCAAACAGCTGACCGCCGACCTGAACTTTGCGTGGCCGACCGCACGCATCGCGGTGATCGGCGCCGAGGGTGCCGCGCAGCTACTGGTCAAACGCTTCCCGGACCCGACTGCGCCCGAGGTCCAGAAGATCAAGGCCGACTTCATCGAGGGCTACAACGCCAACATGGCGGTGCCGTGGGTGGCGGCCGAACGCGGCTTCATCGACGGTGTCATCGAGCCGCACCAAACCCGGTTGCTGCTGCGTAAGTCCATGCACCTGCTGCGGGACAAGCAGATTAACCGGGTCCAACGCAAACACGGCCTCACCCCCATCTAGAGCGTGCGGTTGGATGCAGCTGTGTCAATACACGTACCGGGGTCCAGACCCGTTGCCCCGCTGGGGGATCCACGACTAAGCCTGTGCGACCTCTATGTTTTCCAGTCCCCGGCTAATCCCGACCGCACCGCGCTGATCCTCACCGCAAACCCCGAAGCGGGTCCTCTTCACCCGGACGCGGTCTACCGGCTGGGAATCGATTACACCGGCGACTACCGAAACGACATCGCGTTCAGTTTCGTCTACTCACCGGCCATCGGCGGGGCGCAGACGGTCGATGTCTACCTCGCGGTCGGAGCGCAGGCATCCACAGTGGCGGCTGTCGGTTCCCAGATTTTCGGCGGTGTCACGGTGTCGTCGGGCGCGGAGTCGACGGTTGTGGAGTCGGGTGGGTTCACTTTCGCCGCCGGTGTGCGGAGCGATCCGTCGCACGCCGAGGCCGACGTCATGGCGATGATGATCGAACTACCCAACGGCTACCTCAGTGCCAGCCCCGACGTCCGGATCTGGGGACGCTGCAGCCTGTTGAGCGACGGTCAGTGGGTTCACGCGGACCGGGTCGGCCATCCGTCTCTCGGCAGCTATATCGCCACCGGGGACACCTTGACCGAGTACCGGGCGGGGGAGCCCAACCGTGACCGGGAGCGCTGGATGGGACCACTGATCGACCTGATGGCCCGCGCCGGCGGATATACCCGGACGGAGGCGATCACCGCAGTTGAGGCCGAGAGCACACTTCCCGACGTGCTGACTTACAATCCGTCGCGGCCCGCTGAATATCCGAACGGCCGCACGCTGTCCGACGACGTGGTCGGCTACCGCCGTGCGTTCCTCACCCGAGAGGAGCATCCGTCCTCGGGCCGGAACCCGCACACCGGCTTCCATCCCGAGTTCCCGTATCTCGGGCCACCGCGGTGAGGATTCGCCGGTGACCCTCGTGCACGAACCCGTGCCCACCAGGCCTGAGCAGTCGCCGTCTTTGCTGGTCGAGGCCTACCGGGCCTGCGAGGCGCTGCCTCTGGTAGGCGGGTTGTTCACCCGCGGAAAACGCGAAGCGCAGGCAGTGCTGTCGATCGTCGTGGCGGCCGTGCTGGACGAACTCGATCTCACCGCGATCGTGCGGGACCGCTTGTCCGCCGAGGCGATCGAGCTGGTGATCGCCCGCATCGATCTGGTCGGACTGGCCAATCAGGTGATCGATGGCGTGGATCTACCGAGCATCATCCGGGACTCCACCAACTCGGTAACGGCCGAGGTGATGACAGATGTGCGCACCCAGGGCGAACGTGCCGACGACGCGGTCGCGGGATTCGTCGACCGGGTACTGGGCCGTCGGCAGGGCGTGCATGACCGCCTGCGATGACCCGGCGCCACGGAGCGCGGGCGTGGTCAGCCGAGGGGTGGCCGCGCTGATCGACCTGGCTGTCGTCGCGGTGTTGATGGCGCTGCTCTATCTCGGGATAGCGCTCGGCGCGCTCGCGCTCAACCCCGGCTCGTTCCGGTTCCCCGCGCTCGCCCTGGTTTTCACCGGCGTCGTCGGGTTCGTCGTGGCGGTGCTCTATCTGGCCGGCTGCTGGTCGGTCTCGGGTTGCACCGCCGGTGCTGCGGTGATGGGTCTGCAGGTACTCGGACGGCATTCAGCGAGAATGAAGCCCCTGGTCGCGTTGCTGCGCGGTGCCGCGTGTGTGGTCTTTCCGGCGGGCCTGGCCTGGGTTGCCCTGGACCGGAAGCGAAGGTCGTTGCAGGACATCGTGTTCGGTAGCCGGGTGGTCTACGCGCACCGTTGCTGACCGGGCCGTTCACTGCCCGCATTCGACTGCGCCAGCTCAGCAATCGGAGGCGTCACCGAAATTGGGCGGGCGGCCCTGGCTGAAAGCCCTTACTCCTTCTCGCAGGTCGTCGCCCTCATAGGCATCGACACCGAACCGAATCAGGGCATCGGTATCAGCCGCTGTCAGTGCTCGCCCGTGCATGTTGGCAACCACTTTCGACGCACGCATCGTCACGGCTGACTGCCTGCAGATCTGGCCGACGAGCCTGGCGACCGCATCTGCCAAATCAGTTGACGCGACGACCTTTTGCACCAGACCCCAGCGCATGGCGGTGTCCGCGTCGATCAGTTCTCCGCTGAACATCAGATACTTCAGGCCAGCTGGACCGATGAGGCGTGCGACGGTCTCGGCCTCGGTCAGGCCGAGAATGACACCTAGCTTGCCCAGGGGAATGCCGAAGCGTGCGTCGTCGGTCGCGATGCGGACGTCGCAGGCCGCGCTCAGCTCGCAACCGCCCCCAACGGCAAGCCCGCGTACCGCCGCGATGACCGGAACCGGCACCGCAGCCAGGGCCCGCAGACAGCTGGCGAGGCTGCCGTTGTACGCAGCGGCGTCTGCGGCGGTCATCCGAGTATCCGGAAACTCCGTGATGTCCGCGCCGGCAGCGAACGCCCGATCACCGGCGCCGCGCAGCACAATCACCCGCAGGTCGGAATCGCCGGCAAGCTCGTCGAGCAGCAGATTGAGGCGTCGCCAGCTCGACAGGTTCAGCGCGTTGAGCGCTTGGGGGTGGCTCAGCGTGACGATGGCGACACCCTGATAGCGTTGCAGCGCAACACGATCAATGACTGCTTCGGCGGGCGGCTGCCCGAGCATCAGTCGGCGCACGCCGCCTTCGATGTCATCGTCATCAGGACTAGCGGCTTCATCCATGCCTGCTGCACGCGTCCTCTCGAAACTAGTTGGGGGCTAGCGGCTCACCGGGCCGCAATCAGTGCGTGCCCAGCATGTCGCTATTGCGGATGTCATGATCACGGCCCGATCCGGATCGGACCGGGGGACCACAGCCCCGAGTGGGTGACAGATCCCAGTTCCAGCTCGGCGGGCTTCGCGTCCACGATCGTGGCGAAGCGGCGCAGCGAACCCCAGTCCTGACCCCAGTCCTGCGACAGGTAGGTCGACATCACCGAGGCCCGCAGCAGCAGGTCGGTGATGCCCAGCAAGCCGCCGTTGACGCCGTCCTGCCACGTGTCGGTGCTCTGAAGCTTCGCGAAATAGTCAGGCGAGATACGGAATTTGGGGACTTCGGTGACCCCGTTGGCGTGCAGCATCGGCTGCTGACAGGGGAACGCCAACCCAACTGCCCAGTCCATCAGGACCGGCTGCTCAGAACCGATGTACTCCTGGACCGAGCGCAGCTCCGGTACCCGCGGCGGCGTGATGGCGATCCAGTCGCCTTGGCTCAACGACAGGTCCTCGGCGATTACCCGAACGGCGACGGCATCGGAGGGGATCTGATCGCGCGGGTAGCGCAGATTGCGCCACGACGGTGTCGGGCCGATGTCGAACGGGCTGACCCGGCCGGCCGGTTCCGGAGCTCCGGAAGGTCCGGGGAGCCCATACTCGAGTTCGACCGTCTGCCCGGAGGCGAAGCCCTCGGCGACGCTCTCACCCTCGATGGTTCCCGCCGCAGTGATCGTCACCAATGGGTGCGCGTCATCCATGGGCGGCAGCTCGTACCACGCCGAGGTCAGCCGACTCTCCTGCTGCGCAGCCTGCGAATAGGTTCCCGCAACAGGGACCCTGGCAGGATCAAGCCCGTAGGGCAGCGGCACGGTTGATCCGTTGACGCCCGCACGGCGTAGCTGTGTCCGTTGATACCAGTCGGCATCGGTGCCCGGCTGCGGATTATTGATGCGGATGGCTTCCGCGATGATCCGCTTGGGAACCCCGTTGGGCGAAAAACCGACCGGTCCTGTTCCCCCGAGCGGTCCCAGGGGGCCCCAATCACCGGGCAGCGGCCTCAGGAAGCCGACGTTGGAGTCGGGCTCGACGAGCACGTCGTCGGCCATGCCGCAGCCTCCGGTGAAGGCGCGAAGGTTAGCCCAGCCGTTGGAATAGGTCGGGTACTGGCGCACCACGCCCACCGCCATCGAAGCCACGAACAGAACGACCATGAACCCAGCGGCGATCGGTATCGGTGCCGCAGTGAGCAAGGCGACGGCCCGCGGCTCCGGCGGAGCGAAGACATGCAGCCAGAACGCCCACACCGCCGTGATCGCGAACAGCGCCAAGAACACCGTGCTGACCGTCACCCCGCCGAGGGAAGGTACCGAATTATTGTATGGCACACCAAAATTCGATACGTACCACCAGCCGTTGGTCGACGCGAAGCCCATCGCCAACACGAAGAAGACCAGGGCGAGGAATGCCATCCGGTTGCGTGCCGAACGCAACACCAGTGGCGACATCAAGACGGTAGCCAGTGCTGCCATCGCCCCGCCCACGGCGGCGAACAGGCCGAAGTGGTGGATCCACTTGGTGGGGGTGAACATCAGGAAGAAGATCGTGGCGAAGATGACACCCATCAGCCGCCAGGCCGGTCCGCGGGCCACGCCGGGAACGCGCTTGCGCCGCAACATCATGAACAGCGACGGGAACAGGCAGAGCACGGTGAACAGGAACGCGAACCGGCGGGAGATCGCGGCGTCGGTGGTAGGCAGAATCAGGTAGTAGTAGCGCAGGATCTCGGTAAACCACTCCTGGCTGGGGCCCACCTCGGTACGAATCCTGGTGGCCTCCCACACAGTAGCCAGCGTCTGGTCGGCGAACACCACCGTGAGCACGATGGTTCCCGCCGCCAGCAGTGGCGCCACCAACGGCCAGGTGCCGACCAGTTGGCGCCGCCGCATCAAGATCCGCAAGACCGGCCGGCCACCGGCTACCAGAGCAGCCACCGCGATCAGCCCGGTGGGCTGGATGCCCAGCGTGAACGCGGCTGTGGTGATCGCCAACGCTGCGGGGGTCAACCGGCCCGACGTGATCGCCCGCTCGATCAGCACATAGGTGATCAGCGCGCCGGTGGCGATCTGGCCTTCGGGGCGGAGACCGTTGTTGAACGGCATCCAGGCCCCGAGTAGCACCAGTCCGGCGGCCCACATCGCCGCGCGGCTTCCCGCCACCGCCGGCCCCAGACGCGGCAGCACCTCCCGCGACAGCAGCAGCCAGCACACCAGCGAACAGATCAAGTCGGGCAAGCGGATCCAGATGCTGGCGTCGCTGACCCGGGCCATCAACGCGAGCACGTTGTAGTACCAGCCAAACGGGTCTTCCGGGCTGCCGAACCAGCGGAAGTAATTCGACATGTAACCCGCGTGATCGGCGACGCGGGCCATGCCGAGGATGTAGCCGTCGTCGGATGAGTTGGCCCCGATCACATACCAGAGGGCGAACCCGCCGACCACGACCCCGTCGACGGGGGTGGCGGTTCGCCAACGGGACGGGATGAGCCGGCGCATGCGTCGCCCGTCGGCTCGATCCAGCCGCCACAACGCGAGCAATGCGATGACAGTCGAGGCGATCGCCAGCAGCATCGCCGTCAGCTTCAGGGCGGTGGGATGGGTGCTGAACCGGGTGTCGATCGTCGCCGAGAACTCCATACCGGCGGGGGCGGGCCCGGTCAGGTCGGTGAACACCCCCACGATGGCGGGCCGCAGGTTGGGATCGGGAAAGCCGGTGCGCTGTGGTTTACCGGCGTCCTCGCCGGAGACCTGAGTCAGACCGACGAACTCGGCGTAGGTGCCCTCCAGCGATGAGGTGATCTTGATGGTGGAACAACCCGGGGTCGATCCGCTCCCGGTGACGCGTTCCCGGTCCACCGTGGCCACGACGACGTTTCGGACGATCACGTCGACGCGGGCGCCGGTCAATCCCGGGGCGCCGCGCTCGCCGGATGTGACGTTGACCAACATGGCGTTCAGCGCCGCGTCCCGGCCCTCGGGTGGCGCGGTGCCCAGAACTAAGCCACCGTCGTCGGGCATCGAGGCGATGACCGAGCAGGGCACGGTGGCGGTGAGGTTCACCGGCGCCTGCGAGATCAGCGGCGCAGTGACGCTGTCGAGTTGCCCTTGCTGGGGCCAGTTCAGTGTCGCGGTGGTTTGGGTGACCGGCAGCAGTGGGGTCGCCACCGCCAGCACGAAGCCGAACAGTCCGGCGATCGTGGCCACCCACCTGGCGAGCTTCAAGTCGTTC
>CAZCHU010000100.1:6657-12378 GCA_964498215.1 uncultured Mycobacterium sp.
CGTTCACGGCAGGGCCCTTATCGGTCCGCCACGGCTCCAGCCGAACACCCGCGTCGCCCCCTCGTCGATGACCGCTTCTGGTGCTTCTTCGCGCGGTATGACCCGTATGTAGCGCTCAATCGAGCCCCAGTCGCGGTACCAGTCACCCCGCAGGTACGTCGGGATAGTCGCGGTGCGCAGCAGCGCCTGGATGAACAGGAAGGGGCCGCCGTCCTCGGCCGATTGCCACTGGTTCGACGAGGACACCATCTGCTCGAAGTTCGGCAGAATTCGATACTCCGGGATTTCGGCGACCCCGAGATGTTCGGAGAAGGGACGCTGGCACGGGAAGTTGGCTGCGGTGGCGATGTCCAGCAATACCGGTGTCTCTGTACCCAAGAATTCTTGTGCGGTCTGGAGCACCGGCACCCGCGGGGGCGTGAACCCGAACCACTGATCGTCGGACAGGTTCGGGTCGTCGGCGACGATGCGCGCCACGTTGGCCTCCGGCGGGGCCCACGCCAGCGGGAAGCGCAGATTCCGCCACGCCTTCTGCGGGAAGATGTCGATCGGCTGAACCGCGTCGAGCGCCTCAAAGGAGCCATCGGGTCGGTGCACGCCCCATTGCAGCTTCAGTGATTGGCCGTAGTTGAACGAGCCGTCCTCGTCGTAGTACCAGATCGCGCCCGCGGCGGCGACGGTGACCAGGGGCCGGTCAGCCGTCCGGGGCGGCAACTGATACCACACAGAAGTGGCCTCGGCGGCGACCCGATCGTTTTCCGAACCGGGCTCGTCGTAGCTGCCCATCACCGGGGTGGTGTCGGGATCCAGCCCGAACGGCAGAAACACCCGCGAGCCATTGACGCCCTCGGGTCCGTAGCCGCCGCCGGTGCCCGCCGCGTAGCCGATTCCGATGTTCGGTTTGTCCACGGGTCCGTCGGAGTTGACCAGACCCGGGTTGGCCGCGACCGGCTCGCCCGGCTCAAGGGTGTCGCTGATCCCGTTGGGCGTGAAGCCCACCGGATCCTCGCCGCCGAGAGGTCCGTACTCGCCAAATCGCTGGCCGGGAACCGGTTGCAGCATCCCGGCGTTGGTGTCCGCCTCGACCAGGACGGCATCGGCCATCGCGCAGCTGGGTGACCCGGTGAATGCGGACCGCAACGCCGACAGGTTCGCCGCGCCGGTGGTGTAGACGGGGTAGCGGCCCGCAGTGGCTTTGAGCATGGATCCCAGTTCCAGGACCACCATGATGACGGCCACGACGAGCAGCGGGGTGGACGCCAGCGCCCGGTTGCGGCCGGTGTCGGCGACCTCGGTGTGTCCGGCGTAGTCCATCCGGAAGTGCAGCCAGCCCGCGAGCAGCCCGCAGGCGATCGCGAGCACCAGGAAAAGGTTGGTGACGGGCTGGCCGAAGATCACCGGTTGCCGGTCGAACCAGGGCACACCGTAGTTCGCCACGTAGAACCAGCCGTTGATGCCGGCATTCGCCCATGCCAGCACGAACAGCAGAGCCGTCACGAACAGCGCGAGGTTACGCCGGTTGTGCAGCCCGACGCGGGCGACCGCGAATGCGGTGACCGATCCCAGCGCGCCCGCCACCCCGGCGAAGACGCCGAACTGCGTCGCCCACTTGGTGGGGGTGAACGACAGCATCAGCAGGCTGATCGCGACCGTACCGGTGAGCCGCCAGATGGGCCCGTTCATCACACCCGGCACCGTCCCGCGGCGCAGCAACACCGTGAGCAGACCGAACAGACACAACAGCATGACCAGCACCGAGAAGCGGCGCGTCAACGACGCCTCGACGCTGTCCTCGACCATCACGAAGTAGTACCGCAGGAACTCCTGATACCAGGGGATCGTCGGGCCGACGACATACTTGATGCGGGCCGATTCAGCCACCGCGGCCAGCGTCTGGTCGCGGAACACGACGACGAAGATCAACGAGGCCGAGGCCAGGAAGGTCGCCAGCGGTGCCAGCTGTGCGGCGGGCTCGTCGGGCGCGCGCCGATCGGAGATGACGCGTCGCAGCGCCCGCGCGCCGACCAGCAGCGGCGCCAACGCGACCATCCCCTGTGGCGCGAGGGTTACGCAGAACACCGCGACGACGATCGCCACCGCTGCGAGCCACAGCTGCCGCGTCGCCACCGACTTCTCGACCAGCATCCAGACCGCGACCACCCCGAAGGCGATCAGCGGCTCGGGGCGCAGACCGTTGTTGAACGGCAACCAGGCGGCCAGGAACACCGCTGCTGCGGTCCACACCGCGACCCGGTTGCCAGCCAGTCGCGTGCCGAGTCGCGGAAGCATGCAGCGGCTCAGGATCAGCCAGGTGCCGATGGCGGCGGCGGTGGCGGGCAGTCGCATCCATATGCCGTCCGTGCTGACGGAGGCCAGCTGGGCCAGGACGGACTGATACCAGTCGAACGGTGCCTCGGTGGTGCCGAAGAAGCGGTAGTAGTTCGCGATATAGCCGGCCTCGCCGGACACCCGGGCGATGGTCAGGTTGTAGCCGTCGTCCGACGATTGCGATCCGACCAGATGCCATACCAGCAGCGCGCCCACCACGCCGGTGTCGGCCAGCCACGTCGAAAGGCCGACGCGGTGCCGCTTGCCCAGGTCCCACCGGAGCCGCCTAGCCGAACTGCGGTCCAGTAGAGCCAGGGCGAGGATCGAGACCACCACGCAGACAACACCGAGAATCATCACCGCGAGCTTGAGCGTGGTCGGGGTCGTGATGAACCGGGTGTCGATGTCGACTGTGGCGGACACGCCACTGTCGGCGGGCACCTCGAGTTCGGTGAAAAGGCCCGCGACCTGGGGCCGTTTCTCGGCTTCGAGCGTTCCCATCGCGCCGGCAATGCCGACGAACTCGGCGCCGACTTCGCCGATGTCGGCCCAGGCGTGGAGTGTGCTGCAGGCCCCGGACTCCACCGCATCGCGCGGCGCTACCGCGGCGACCGAATCACGGAAGGCGACGATGACATCCTCGGCGGTGGCGCGCACGAACAGGCCATTGCGACCGGCGTCAATGCCGCCGGGCGGGATTGTGGAGAACACCAGCCCGCCGTCGGCGGGTAGTTCGGCCACGGCCTGACAGGGGATGACGACGTCAAGTGATCTGGGCGCACCCGACACCAACGGTGCGGTGACGCTGCTGATATTGCCGTCGCTATCGACGGACTGGGGCCAGTGGATGGTCGCGGTCGTCTGGTTGACCGGGAGTAGCGGTGCCAATGCGCAGAGGACCATGCCGACAACACCCGCGACGATGGCGACGAGGCGGGCTGTCCGGTCAGGCACGAGGCTCGATGGTATTCGACGTTAGCTCAGACGCAGCGGCGCCGGGCTCCACAGACCGCTGCGCGTCGCAGAACCGAGATCCAGCCGAGCCGCTGTGGCGTCCGGGTAGAAGAGCGTGAGCTGCTGCAGCGCGCCCCAATCGCGCAGCCAGTCGTGCTTCAAATAGGTGGGCACGGTGGTGGAGCGCAGCAGCAGCTCGGTGATGCCCAGTGGGCCACCGCCGAGGTAGTCCATCACCGGCGAGTTGGCCTCGGCTCCGAACCGGTCGGGCAGGATGCGCCACTTGGGTACCTCGATGACGCCGTTCCGGTGGCCGTACGGGCGCTGGCACGGGAAGGCCAATCCGACGAGCCAATCCAGCAGCACCGGCGTGGTCGAACCGACGACCTCCTGAAGAGTGCGCAGGACCGGGATCCGCGGTGGTGTGAGGGCGATCCAGTGCCCTGGGCTGAGGTCGTCGTCGGTGGCGACCAGCCGGATTCGGGTGGCGTCGGCGGGAATCGCGGACAGTGGCACTCGCAGATTGCGCCAGGCTGGGGCCGCGCCCACGTCACCGAGGTCGATGCTGCCGCCCGGTTCGCCGTCGTTGTCAGCCCATTGCACGACGACCTCGCCCCGGTCGAACCGCCCGGCCGCGGACACCACCAGCAACGAATCGGACCTGTCGTTGTCGGCCCATCCGGCGGGTAGCTGATACCACGCCGACCGCAGCCGCGCCGGTTGCTGGGTCCCGCTGCGCCAGCTTCCCAATACCGGCGTGCGGGCAGGGTCCAGGCCGAACGGTAGCCGGGCCCGCGAGCCGTTGATCCCCGCGGCGGCGGTGGTACCGCCTTCAGTCCCCGCTTCGCTTGCGGTGGCGTCGGTGGTCTCGGTGTCGGCGAAGTTGTCCGAGCCCGGCTGATCCATCACCGGGTCAGCGGACACGTCGGAGGGAATACCGTTCGGCCGGAATCCTTCTGAGTTGCCATTGCCAGTGGCGCGGGGAGCGCCACCACCCAGCGCCTCGGCGATGGGCACCCCAACGGGTACGAGCAGACCTGCGTTGGGATCCTGCTCCACCATGACGTCGTCGGCCATGCCGCACGTCTTTCCGGTGAGCGCTTCCAGGTTGGAACGGCCGACGGTCCATGCCGGGTACTGGCCGGTCATCGCCAGCGTCAGCGAGATCACTTCAAAGGTCACCAAAGCCCAGGTAGCGGTGGCGAGCGGCGCCTGGGCGATCGGTTGCCAGCGACGTTGGACGAGTTTGGCAGGTGCGCCGTCACGCCCAGAGAAGTGGAACCAGGCGGCCACCAACAGGGTGAGCAGCGACAGGCCGAGCAGGATGGTGTGGAAACCGAACTTCCACTCCGGGAAGGAGTTCGACCATGGCACGCCAAAATTAGAGACGTACCACCAGCCGTTCACGGTCGCGAACGACAGTGCCGTCACAAACAGCACCGCGGCGGCGAACGTCGTGCGGTTGCGGCGGGAACGCATCGCCGCGGCAGAGACGGCCACCGCAGCGAGGGCGCCGAGGGACCCGGCCAGCCCCGCGAACACTCCGAAGTGGTGGGTCCACTTGGTGGGAGTGAACATCATCGCCAGGAACGCGATGATGGTGATACCGATAATGCGGCGGGCGGGGCCCAGGGCGGTGCCAGGGATCCTGCCCTTTCGCAGTGACATCGCGACCGCTACGGCAAGGGCGAGTAGCAGTGTCAGTACGGCGAACCGGCGCGCCACCGAGCCGTCTGGGGTGGTGGTGAACAGTCGTGAGTACCGGATGTGCTCGTCGAACCATGCCAGGCTCGGACCGACGGCCGACTTGAAGCTGCTGGCCTGCATCTCGGCGGCCAGGGTCTGGTCGCGAAAGATCAGGATGATGGTGACGGTGGCCGCGGCGGCGATCGGGGCCAACAGCGCCGCGTAGCCGAATCGTGAAGTATGACGTGCCACAATGGTTTTCAGCGGTCCGATCGCCACGAGGAGCGCGCCCACCGCAGCGATGCCGGTGGGGCCGGAGAACAGGGTCAACGCGCCGATGATGATCGCGACCGCGACCGGCAACAGTCGGCTGGTCGCGACTCCTCGCTCGACCGAACACCAGGTCAGCAGGATTCCCAGCGCGATGATCGGCTCGGGACGCAAGCCGTTGTTCAGCGGCAACCAGAACGCGAGGAAGAGCCCGGCGGCCGTCCACGCCGCGGCCCGGCTGTGCTTGACGGCGGTGCCCAGCCGGGGAATCACCTCGCGGCTGATCACCCACCAGCACGCCAGCCCCATCAGCAGCGTGGGCAGGCGCATCCATACGCTCGCCGTGCTGACGTGGGCCCACATCGCAAGCAGGTCGTAGTACCAGCCGAACGGGGCCTCGGGGGTGCCGAACCACCGGTAGTAGTTGGCCATGTATCCGGCGTTCTCGGAGACCCGGGCCATCGTCAGGATGTAGCCGTCGTC
>CAZCHU010000101.1:0-12261 GCA_964498215.1 uncultured Mycobacterium sp.
CGGTGTCCAGGAAGATAACCCCTTGTGCCTCAAGGTCTTCCCGAATCGAATGGTAAACAACCTCTGACTCGTACTGGGCCGCCACCCCGGACACCAACCGCTGCTTCTCCGCCTCCGGGATACCGAGCTTGTCGTAGGTGTTCTTGATGTCGGCGGGCAGGTCGTCCCACGTCGCGGCTTGCTTCTCGCTCGAGCGTACGAAGTACTTGATGTTGTCGAAGTCGATGCCCTCGAGGTTGGAACCCCAGTTCGGCATGGGCTTTTTTCCGAAGGTACGCAAGGCTTTGAGCCGGATGTCGAGCATCCAATCCGGCTCGCTCTTCTTGGCCGAGATATCACGCACGACGGCTTCGGACAGTCCGCGCTGGGCACTGGCGCCCGCATCGTCGGAGTCAGCCCAGCCATAACCGTACTTGCCCAGGGAGGCAATGGTTTCTTCCTGGGTGAGCGCTGTCTCTGGTGTGAGTGTCACTGCGACACACTCCTCTTGCTGTTGTCGTGGCTCCCGCGCGGGCTGGTGCGCCGGAGGTCGTGCGGACGGTCCTAGTGTTCGGTCGGCATGAGTGGGACGTGGGTGGTGCAGGCGCAGTCTCCGTTGACGATGGTTGCCAGCCGTTGCACATGGGTGCCCAGCACTTGGGCCATCGCCTGTTCTTCGGCCTCGCAGAGCTCGGGAAATTCCTCGGCCACGTGTGACACCGGACAATGATGCTGACAGATCTGCACCCCTCGGGCTGGCCCGCCCACCCGAGTGGTGGTGGTGGCATACCCGGCAAGGGTCAGCGCGTCGGCGATCCTGTCGGCCGCCGCCTCGACGTCACTGGACTTCGTGCCCGCTGCGGGGTCGACGTCGGCCAGAATGGTATCGATTCGCCGACGGGCGAACGTCTGCACGGCCTCGTCGCCGCCAAGTTCGCGCAGGTGGCGGATGGCCGCCGAGGCCAGGTCATCGTAGGTGTGCTCCAGCTTGCCCCGGCCCGCAGCCGTGAGCTGGTACCGCTTGGCCGGCCGGCCGCGCCCCTCCTGCTGCCACGCCGCCGCGGCGTTGGCCTGGGCATCACCGACATCGATGAGTGCATCGAGGTGCCTGCGTACGCCTGCCGCAGACAGACCCAGCTGCTCTGCGATACGACTCGCCGTGGTCGGACCTGATTCCAACAGAACCCGGATGATCGCGCCCCGAGTATCCCCGTGAGTGTCCCCGTCGGCAGCGTGCACCGGCTCCGACTGCAACGCAGTCGGAGGCGCGCCCTGCGGACTGATTTTCACAACACAAGTGTGACGCAATTACCGGAGCCGGTCCAGCAAGGGCACCCTTATCAACCGCGAAGGCTACGCTGCCCTCGTGGCAGCCCGCCTAAGCTCCCTCAGCACGTCGATCGCCGGCTGGCACGGCGACGAGCGGACGGTCGGCAGTCCACTCAACGACGCTGAACTCATCGCGATGCGCCGGACCCGCCTGTTCGGAGCCACCGGCACCGTGCTCATGGCGATCGGCGCCCTGGGCGCCGGTGCGCGCCCGGTGATCCAGGACCCGACGTTCGGTGTCCGGCTGCTCAATTTGCCGTCACGCATTCAGACGGTCTCACTGACGATGACCACCACAGGTGCGGTGATGATGGCGCTGGCCTGGCTGATGCTGGGCCGGTTCGCCCTCGGCGAGCGGAAGATGACGCGCAGCCAGCTGGACCGCACGCTGCTGCTCTGGGCGTTGCCACTGCTGATCGCACCGCCGATGTACAGCAAGGATGTCTACTCCTACCTCGCCCAAAGCGAGATCTCGCTACAAGGCAACGACCCCTATCTTGTCGGCCCCTCCCCTGGACTCGGCCTCGATCACGCCTTCACCCTGTCAGTGCCCAGCCTGTGGCGAGAAACACCGGCGCCCTACGGGCCGCTCTTCCTCTGGATCGGTCGCGGAATTTCGGCCCTCACCGGTGAGAACATCGTGGAAGCGGTGCTGGCCCACCGTCTGGTCGTGTTGGTCGGAGTCGGCTTGATCGTGTGGGCCACGCCGCGACTGGCGCGCCGGTGCGGGGTGGCCGAGGTGAGTGCGCTGTGGCTGGGCGCCGCCAACCCGCTGCTGTTCATGCACCTGGTCGCCGGAATTCACAACGAGGCGCTGATGCTGGGGTTGATGCTGGCGGGTACGGAGTTCGCGCTGCGCGGTATCAGCGGTATCAAAGCCGGAGTCTCACTGCTCCCGCGTCCGCCGGCCTGGCCGCGAGACCGCCGGCAGTGGGCGCGCTGGTATCCGGTGGCGATGCTGCTGATCGGCACGGTGCTGATCACCGCTTCATCACAAGTGAAGCTGCCGTCGCTGCTGGCGCTGGGCTTCGTGGCGATGGGGCTGGGCTATCGAATGGGCGGCACGATCAAGGCGTTCTTTATCGCCGGCGGATCGCTGGGAGCGGTGTCGCTGGCCGTCATGACGGTGATCGGATGGGCCAGTGGACTCGGTTTCGGTTGGCTGTTCACTCTCGGCACCGCCAACGTCGTCCGCAGCTGGATGTCACCACCGACGCTGCTGGCCCTGGGCACCGGCCAGGTCGGCATCCTGCTCGGCCTCGGTGACCACACCACTTCCGTGCTCGCGCTTACCCGTGCGATCGGCGTCAGTCTGATCGCGGTGATCGTCACCTGGCTGTTGTTCGCGGTGCTGCGCGGTCGGCTCCACCCGGTAGGCGGACTCGGGGTCGCGCTCGGGGCGACCGTGCTTCTGTTCCCAGTCGTACAACCGTGGTACCTGCTCTGGGCGATTATCCCACTTGCCGCGTGGGCCACCCGGCCCGGCTTCCGGGCGGCGGCGATCGCCGCCACCCTGGTGGTCGGGATCTTCGGCCCGACCGCCAACGGCGACCGTTTCGCGTTGTTCCAGATCGTGCTGGCTACCCTGGCGAGCGCGGTGATCGTGTTGGTCTTGATCGCGTTGACCTATCGACGGCTGCCCTGGCGCCCGATTCCTGAACCACCCGCCGACCCGTCGCCACCACCGGACCCACCCCCGGCGAAACCCGACGCCTACGCTGAGTCTCCGTGACCTCCGGTGTTGTCGGCTCCTTGCGCCAGCGCTCATCGGCAGCCCCCATCGTGCTGCGCGATGTCAGCAAGCGGTACGGATCGACATCCGCGGTGTCGGAACTCGATCTCCATGTCGAGAACTCCGAGGTGTTCGCGCTGCTCGGCCCCAACGGGGCCGGAAAGACGACCACGGTGGAAATGTGCGAGGGCTTCATCAGGCCCGACGCCGGCCAGATCGCAATCCTGGGCCTGGATCCCATCGCCGACCGGGCCGAGGTGCGGTCCCGTATCGGGGTGATGCTGCAGGGCGGCGGGGCGTATCCGGCGGCGCGCGCCGCCGAGATGCTCGACCTGGTGGCGTCCTACGCCGCCGATCCGATCGACCCGCATTGGCTACTCGACACGCTCGGCCTGACCGACTCTGCCCGCACCACCTATCGGCGCCTATCGGGTGGACAGCAGCAGCGCCTCTCGCTGGCCTGCGCTGTCGTCGGCCGTCCGGAGTTGGTGTTCCTCGATGAGCCCACCGCCGGCATGGATGCGCATGCGCGAATCGTGGTGTGGGAGCTGATCGACGCGCTCCGGCGTGACGGCGTGACCGTGGTATTGACGACACACCAGCTGTCCGAGGCCGAAGAACTCGCCGACCGGATCCTGATCATCGACCACGGCAAGGCAGTGGCCACGGGCACCCCGGCTGAATTGATGCGCAGCGGCGCGGAGAACCAGTTACGGTTCCAGGCGCCTCGGATGCTGGACTTGAGCCTGCTGACAGCAGCACTACCTGAGCGTTACCGGGCGGTCGAGACGTCCCCGGGCGAGTACCTTGTCGAAGGCCATATCGATCCGCAGGTGCTGGCCACGGTGACCGCGTGGTGTGCCCGACTCGACGTGCTGGCCACCCACATGCGCGTCGAGCAGCGCAGCCTCGAAGACGTGTTCCTCGAGCTGACCGGGCGGGACCTGAGATCATGAGCAATCGTTTCGCACCCGGGACGTTTACTCCCGATCCCCGGCCCGCAGCGGTGTCGAGGATGCTGAAAGCTCAGTTCGGGCTGGAACTGCGGCTGCTGCTCCGCAACGGCGAGCAGCTGCTGCTGACGATGTTCATCCCGATCACATTGTTGGTGGGGCTCACGTTGTTGCCGTTGGGCTCATTCGGGGACAACCGTGCGACGACCTTCGTCCCCGCCATCATGGCGCTGGCGATCATCTCCACCGCGTTCACCGGCCAGGCGATCGCTGTCGCCTTCGACCGCCGCTACGGAGCTCTCAAGCGGCTCGGGGCCACAGCTCTGCCCGTGTGGGGCGTCGTCGCCGGAAAATCACTGGCGGTGGTGGCGGTGGTGGCCCTGCAGTCGGTCTTGTTCGGCGCCATCGGTGTTGCGCTGGGATGGCGCCCTCCGGTCGCCGGACTGGCGATAGGCGCGGTGATCATCGCGCTCGGAACGGCCGTGTTCGCCGCACTCGGGCTCCTGCTCGGCGGTACCCTCCGCGCCGAGATCGTGTTGGCCATCGCCAACCTGCTCTGGTTCGTATTCGCCGGCCTGGGCGCTCTCACCGTGGAAGGCGGCATGGTGCCGTCGGCCGTGCAATGGGTGGCGCGGCTGACACCGTCGGGTGCCCTCACCGAAGCCCTGTCCCGCGCAATGACGCTGTCAGTGGATTGGTTCGGCCTCGCGGTGCTCGTCGGGTGGGGCGCGGTCGCCGGGTTGTGCGCGCTGCGCTGGTTTCGTTTCACCTGACCGCGGCGACAACCGCCCCTACTACGGGGCGTAGTTAAACAGCCTCTACCATCGGGGGGTGCCCGCCGGACGACTTCTACCCAGGCTTTTTCGCGGGTTCGTCGACCTGTTTCCCGAACCCAGCCTGCGCGTTCAGCGCCTCGTCGCCGCAGCGGTAATTCTGACCCAGGGCGGTATCGCCGTCACCGGCGCGATCGTGCGTGTCACCGCATCCGGCCTCGGCTGCCCCACCTGGCCGCAATGTTTCCCCGGCAGCTTCACGCCCGTGCCCGTCGCCGAAGTCCAGCTGATCCATCAGGCCGTGGAGTTCGGCAACCGGTTGCTGACGTTCCTCGTGGTGCTGACCGCCGCGGCCGCGGTCATCGCGGTCACGCGCGCCCGGCGCCGACGTGAGGTGCTGATCTACGCGTGGCTGATGCCCGCGTCGACCGTGATTCAGGCCGTGATCGGCGGTATCACCGTGTTGACCGGGCTGCTGTGGTGGACGGTGGCCATCCACCTGCTTGCGTCGATGACGATGGTCTGGGTAGCCGTGCTGCTGTATGTCAAGATCGGCGAGCCGGATAACGGCATTCCCGTGGCGCGGGTGCCTCAGCCGTTGCGGCAGTTGACTCTTCTCACCGGTATCGCCCTGTCCGCGGTGCTGGTGACAGGCACTCTGGTCACCGGTGCGGGTCCGCATGCCGGCGACAAGAGCGCCGACGCGCCGGTGCCCCGGCTACAGGTGGAGATCACCACCCTGGTGCACATGCACTCCTCACTGCTGGTTGCGTATCTGTCGCTGCTGGTCGCCCTTGGTTTCGCCCTCCTGGCCGTACACGCACCCAGGGAGGTGCGGCAGCGGCTGGTCGTGGTGGTGGCATTGGTGGCGGCTCAGGGCGCGCTCGGAACCGCGCAGTTCTTCGCCGGGGTGCCCCCGGCGTTGGTGGCCCTGCACGTAGCTGGCGCGGCCGCCTGCACGGCTGCTACCGCGGCTCTATGGGCGTCGATGAGAGAACGGGCCGAGCCCGACCTCGTGCAGCGCTGACTCGACGCCGAGTGCGAACCGGCGCTGCTGGCGCCGCCGTGCGGTGTCGTCGAGCTGCCGCCAGCCCAAAGACGGTTCCACGAGTTCCAATTCCAAAAGTCTGGGAGCGTCAGATCCACCGAGCACATCGACGCGGGCGTAGAGCAGGTCGGTGATCCCGATATTCAAGTGCGTGGCCGCGGCGGCAAGTGCGGCGTGGCCTACATCCCAAAGCTCGAAGTCCGGTTCGGCCGGCTGAAGTCGCTCCTCGGCGTAGGTCCCTGACTTGTCAAACACTGGAGCCCCGCCCGGTGGTGGCAGCAGCGGGCCCTTGCTGAATGCGTGGGACTGCTCACCGCGGATGAACACCAGCGCCGTCTCACCGTCGCTGACCCTCGGGTCGTAGGGTTGCACCAAGACGGTCTGACCACGGGCCTGCAGCACCGCGGCATGCGCAACGGCCTCGGCCCTATCGGAGAACCGCAACGCGCCCACTGAACCCGCGCCGACCGCTGGTTTGACGACGACTTCACCAGCCGGTACGTACACTCGCTCCCCCGGCGCGAAGAACGCGCTGGGAACGGTCGGCACGCCGGCCGCCGCCAGATCCCCCAGATACCGCTTGTCGGTGTTCCACGCGATGACCTTCGGCGAGTTCAGCAGCAGCGGCACCCGGGCGGTCCAGGCGAGGAACTCATCGAGTCGGTCGATGTAGTCCCACGCGGCACGCAGGATCACCAAGTCGGCCTCCTGAGCTGCCGGGTCGTCCCAGGACAACCACCGGGCGTGCAGACCGCGTCCACGCAGCGCCTGCACCAGGCCGGCGTCGTCGCCGTCACCCTCGGGCAGCGCCGGGCAACCCGCGAGCACGATCCGCGGATGGAACAGGTCAGGGCGGGCGGGTTTCATGGCTGAACTGATGCTACTGAGAAGGCATGATGGCGCTATGTACGCCATCGAAGTCGCCGTGACCGGCGGGCCCGAAGTTCTGTCCTACGTCGAGAAGCCGCAGCCCACCCCCGGCCCCGGCCAGGTCCTGATCAAGGCCGAAGCGGTAGGCGTCAACTTCATCGACACGTACTTTCGCTCGGGCCTCTACCCGCGGGAGGTGCCGTTCATCGTCGGCTCCGAGGTATGCGGAGTCATCGAGGCCGTCGGCGACGACGTCGCGGCACTAACCGTGGGCGACCGGGTGGTCACCGCGCAGGCACTCGGGGCCTACGCCGAATACTGTTTGGCGCCCGCGGATTTTGTTGCCTACGTTCCCGACGGTGTGGCCGCCGAGGTGGCGGCCTCGGCACTGCTGAAGGGGATGACGGCGCACTACCTCCTCAAGTCGACGTATCCGGTTCAGCAGGGCGACACGGTACTGATGCACGCCGGAGCCGGCGGAGTCGGGCTGATCCTCACCCAGTGGGCCACCAGCCTCGCGGCGTCGGTGATCACCACGGTGTCCACCCCTGACAAGGCTGAGTTATCCCGACAGGCCGGCGCGGTGGAAGTGCTCGCCTATCCCAGCCAGGAGGAGGGGGCTGCTGAGAAGTTCGGCGCCCGGATACGCGAGCTGACCGACGGAAACGGCGTCGCGGCGGTCTACGACGGCGTGGGCGCCTCAACGTTCGAGGCCAGCCTGGCCAGTCTCGCCGTGCGCGGCACGCTCGCGCTGTTCGGCGCGGCCAGCGGCCCGGTTCCACCGCTGGACCCGCAGCGGCTCAACGCTGCGGGTTCGGTATTCCTGACCCGCCCCAATCTGGCGCACTACACCCGCACACCCGATGAGTTCGCCTGGCGAGCAGGTGAGTTGCTCTCGGCAATCGCCGACGGCACGCTGACCGTCACGGTCAGCAACCGTTACGATTTGCGCGACGCCGAGCAGGCGCACCGTGATCTGCAGGGCCGCAAGACCGTCGGCTCGGTGGTCCTGATGCCCGAACCGGTTTAGACGGCGAACAGCGTGGGCAGCGCCAGGGCAGAATCCACCGCCAGGGCGAAGAAGATGACGGCCAAGTAGTTGTTGGACTGCAGGAACAACCTCAGCGGTTTGACCGGCTCACCCCGCCGGACGCCGGAATAGAGCTGATGGGCCATCACCAGGAACCAGCTGCCCGCCAGAATCGCCACCACCGCGTATAGCCAGCCAGCGGCAAGGGCCAGCGCCAGCGTGGCCGCCACCGTCAGCCAGGTGTATATCAGGATCTGCTTGGTGACCTGCTGCTCGGTGGCCACCGCGGGCAGCATCGGCACGCCCGCCGCCTTGTAGTCCTCTTTGTAGCGCATGGCCAGAGCCCACGTGTGCGGCGGTGTCCAGAAGAAGATGATCAGGAACATGACCACCGCCGGCCACTGGATCGTTCCGGTCACCGCGGACCAGCCGATCATCACCGGCATGCATCCGGCCGCACCACCCCACACCACGTTCTGTGAGGTGCGCCGCTTCAGCAGAAGTGTGTACACCAGCACGTAGAACGCGATGGTGGCGCCGGCGAGGTGCGCCGAAAGCAGGTTGGTCGTCCACCACAGCCAGAAGAACGAGCCGACCGACAACGCCAGGCCGAACACCAACGCGTGGCTGCGCGGCACGGTCGCGCGAGCCAGCGGTCTGCGTTCGGTGCGCTTCATCACTTTGTCGATGTCGGCATCGGCGACGCAATTCAGCGTGTTGGCACCCGCGGCAGCCAACATTCCGCCGAACAGCGTGTTCAGAATCAGCAGTGGATCGACGCTGCCGCGGTTGGCGAGCAGCATCGCCGGAATGGTGGTGACCAGAAGGAGCTCGACAACGCGCGGCTTGGTCAGCGAGAGGTAGCCCAAGAGACGGGTGCGGATTCCGTGAGGCGACCCAGCGGATGCGGTCAACCCGCTGACGGACTCGCCGACGAGGTTGCCTTCGCGAATTCTCACGCAACCAACTCCTCAACGACAGCCTGGACGCCCCGCAGCTTCTACTACACAGGATGGTAGACCGCAGCGGTCCATACCTGTAATTGCAGGGTCGACTTGCGCAGCGCTCTGCAACCGCCGGCCATCCCCCACTAGGGTGGTCGGTGCGGAATGCTGCCGGAAACCTGAAGCCCCGCCTAGCCAAGGAGTGCGCCTGCGTGACCACACTTGAAGAGATCACTTCTCTGACGCGTCCGAATCATCCCGACGATTGGACTGAGCTGGACTCGGTGGCCGTCGACACCGCTCGGGTACTGGCTGCTGATGCCGTCCAGAAGGTCGGCAACGGGCACCCAGGCACCGCGATGAGCCTGGCTCCGCTGGCGTACACGCTGTTTCAACGGCAGATGCGGCACGACCCCGCCGACGTGCATTGGCTGGGCCGGGACCGATTCGTGTTGTCGTGCGGACATTCCAGCCTGACCCTGTACATCCAGCTCTACCTGGGCGGGTTCGGCCTGGAGTTGGCCGACATCGAAGCGTTGCGGACCTGGGGCTCCAAGACCCCCGGGCATCCGGAGTTCCACCACACCAAAGGCGTGGAGATCACCACCGGCCCGCTGGGCCAAGGCTTGTCCTCGGCGGTGGGCATGGCGATGGCGGCGCGCTACGAGAGGGGCCTTTTCGATCCCGACGCCACCGCAGGTAGCAGCCCGTTCGATCACTACATCTATGTGATCGCCTCCGACGGCGACATCGAAGAGGGCGTCACCAGCGAGGCGTCGTCGCTGGCAGGCACCCAGCAACTGGGCAACCTGATCGTCTTCTACGACAAGAATCAGATTTCCATCGAGCACGACACCAACATCGCGCTGTCTGAGGATGTCGCGGCGCGCTACCGCGCCTACGGCTGGCATGTTCAGGAGATCGAGGGCGGCGAGAACGTCGTGGGGATCGAAGAGGCCATCGAGGCGGCCCGGGCGGTCACTGACAAGCCGTCGTTCATCGCGCTGCGCACAATCATCGGCTATCCCGCCCCGACGAAGATGAACACCGGCGGTGTGCACGGCTCCGCGTTGGGGGCCGACGAGGTCGCGGCCACCAAGAAGGTGCTGGGTTTCGACCCCGACAGGAACTTCGAGGTCCGCGACGACGTCATCGCCCACACCCGCAACTTGGTAGACCGGGGCCGACGAGCCCACGAGGAATGGCAGATCGGCTTCGATGCGTGGGCTGAGCGCGAGCCTGAGCGCAAGAAGCTCCTGGATCGACTGCTGGCTCACGAACTACCCGAGGGGTGGGACGCTGCCCTGACCCACTGGGAGCCCGGGTCCAAGCCCCTGGCCACCCGGGCGGCGTTCGGTCAGGTACTCAACGACGTCGCACCCAATCTCCCTGAGTTGTGGGGCGGCTCGGCCGACCTGGCGGGCAGCAACAACACCACCATCAAGGGCGTGAAGTCGTTCGGGCCGCCGTCGATCTCCACCGAGGACTTCACCGCGGACTGGTACGGGCGTGTGCTGCATTTCGGTATCCGCGAGCACGCGATGGGGGCGATCTTGGCGGGCATCGTGCTCCACGGGCCGACCCGCGCTTTCGGTGGGACGTTCCTGCAGTTCTCCGACTACATGCGTCCGGCGGTGCGGCTGGCGTCGCTGATGGATATCGACACCGTCTACATCTGGACTCACGACTCGATCGGCCTGGGCGAGGACGGGCCCACCCACCAGCCGATCGAGCATCTCGCTGCGCTGCGGGCGATCCCGAACCTTTCGGTGGTCCGCCCGGGCGACCCCAACGAGACCGCTTATGCGTGGCGCAGCATCATCGCCCGTGGCAATGGCAGCGGGCCGGTGGGATTCATTCTGACCCGGCAAGGGATTCCGGTCCTGGAGGGCACTGACGCCGAGGGCGTCACCAAGGGCGGCTACGTACTCGGCGGCGGTAACCCGGCCGACGACGCCGACGTCATCCTGATCGCCACCGGTTCAGAACTACAGCTGGCAGTCGAGGCGAAGAAGTTGTTGGCGGACAAGAACATCAACGCCTACGTGGTATCGATGCCCTGCCTGGAGTGGTTCGAGTCCCAGCCCAAGGAGTACCGCGATTCGGTGCTGCCACCCGGTGTTTCAGCCCGCGTCGTCGTCGAGGCGGGTATCGCTCAGAGCTGGTACAAGCTGGTCGGCGATGCGGGCGAGATCATCTCGATCGAACACTACGGCGCGTCCGCCGACGCCAAGACGTTGTTCCGGGAGTTCGGATTCACGCCCGAGGCCGTGGCGGCCGCCGCGCAACGATCGATAGCGAACTAGAAGCTAGAGAAAGCAATGGCAAAGCGAAGGAATCTGACATGACCCAGAACGCGAACCTGGCCGCACTTTCGTCGGCGGGTGTATCGGTGTGGCTCGACGACCTTTCCCGTGAGCGGCTCCAGACCGGAAACCTGCAGCAGCTCATCGACACCAAGTCCGTCGTCGGCGTGACCACCAATCCATCGATCTTCCAGGCCGCGCTGTCCAAAGGCACGGCCTACGACGGTCAGGTCAAAGAACTCGCCGCCCGCGGCGCCGACGTCGACGCGACGATCCGCACCGTCACCACCGACGACGTGCGCAACGCTTGCGATGTTCTAGCCAAGCAGTACGAAGCCTCCGGCGGGGTGGACGGTCGGGTATCCATCGAAGTCGATCCGCGCCTGGCCCACGACACCGACAAGACGATCCTGCAAGCCGTCGAGCTGTGGAAGATCGTGGACCGACCCAACCTGCTCATCAAGATCCCGGCCACCCTGGCCGGCCTGCCCGCGATCACCGCGGCGATCGCCGAGGGCATCTCGGTCAACGTGACGCTGATCTTCTCGGTGGAGCGGCATCGCGCCGTGATGGATGCCTACCTGGCCGGGCTTGAAGCCGCCGCGGCGGCCGGTCACGACCTGTCCAGAATCCACTCGGTCGCCTCATTCTTCGTTTCCCGGGTCGACACCGAGATCGACAATCGGCTCGAAGAGATCGGCAGCGAACAAGCATTGGCGCTGCGCGGCAAGGCGGGTGTCGCCAACGCGCGACTCGCCTACGCCGCCTACGAGGAAGTATTCCTCGGTGGCGACCGGTACGAGGCGCTGAAACCCGCCGGGGCTCACGTCCAGCGTCCGCTGTGGGCATCAACTGGCGTCAAGAACCCGGACTATGCCGACACCCTTTACGTCACCGAACTCGTCGCCCCCAACACCGTCAACACCATGCCGGAGAAGACCATGGACGCGGTCGCCGACCACGCCGTGATCACCGGGGACACGATCACCGGCCGCGGCGCCGAGTCCCAGGAAATATTCGACCAGCTCTCCTCGGTCGGCATCGACCTTGCCGACGTATTCAAGGTGCTCGAAGATGAAGGCGTCGAGAAGTTTGAAAAGTCCTGGCAGGAGCTGATAGACGCCACCCAGCGCCAACTCGACAGCGCCAAGGGATGATCGCCGAGCAATGACCGATTCATGGCGTAACCCTTTGCGGGACAAACGCGACAAGCGTATGCCCCGTATTGCCGGGCCGTGCGGAGTGGTGATCTTCGGCGTGACGGGCGACCTCGCCCGCAAGAAGCTGATGCCGGCGA
>CAZCHU010000102.1:0-11940 GCA_964498215.1 uncultured Mycobacterium sp.
TCATCGGCGTGGGCCGTCTCGGCCGCAGCCAGCTCCGGGGCAATCGCTGCGTCGTCCTTGCCGAACAGCACGCGCGTGGGCACGGTCGACCGCCGGCGCTCGCCGGCACGCACCATTCGCGGGATCTCGCGGAACAGGAACGTCCGGTAAGTGTCCCGCGCGGTTCGGGCCACCACGGGATCCCGAAAGCTCTCCGTGTACACCCGGGCCGTGGCTGCGTCGATCTCCGAGGCCTGCCGATAGGCGCGCTCCAAAAAGCTGGTGCGCCGCTGGACCGGTACCCCGGCGATCGCGATCAGCGGCTGGTACATCAGGAACCGCCAGGCATGCCGCGCCATCACCTTCGGCGGCACCCACGGGTGCGCGATGTTCAGAGCCAGATAGCCGTCGATGCGCTCAGGCACCCGTAGCGTCAACAGGTAGCCAAGAAAGCCACCCCAGTCGTGGCCGACGAGAAGGACCCGGTCCAGACCTAGGGCGTCCAGCAACGCGACCAGGTCGGTGACGACGTCCTCCTTCGCCCAGCGGTGCGGCGCCGGCCCCGACCAACCGTAACCAGGCAGGTCGGGAGCAATGATGCGCAGGCCGGGCGGCGGGTCCGCCAGGAGATCCCGGTACACCCAGTGATGCTGCGGCCAGCCGTGCAACGCCAACACCGGGCGTCCATCGAGCGGGCCAGCCTCCGTCACATGGAACCGGACCCCTCGGGCGGAGACATGACTTCTGCGGACATCGCCGATCGGCGGGGGTTGGTTCGTCATGCCTCTGAGACTAATGGGAAGGGTCTACGGTGCTGATATGCCCAGGTACCGCGATCTGTTCGACGCCAGCATCAACGACCCGGAGGCGTTCTGGGCCGACGCCGCCACCGCTGTCACCTGGAGCACGCCCCCGAAGCGGATCCTCGACGACAGCAATCCACCGTTCTACCGCTGGTTCCCCGACGCTGAGCTCAACACCTGCGCCAACGCGCTGGACCGCCACGTCGACTCCGGGCGAGCTGACCAGCCCGCGCTCATCTACGACTCCGCAGTGACCGACACCAAGCGCACCTATACCTACGCCGAACTGCTCGACCACACCGCGCGTTTCGCCGGCGTGCTGCGCGACCTCGGCATCGGCAGGGGCGACCGCGTGGTCATCTACCTACCGATGATCCCGGAGGCCGCCATCGCCATGCTGGCCTGCGCGCGGCTCGGCGCGGTGCACTCGGTGGTCTTCGGCGGATTCGCCCCGCATGAGCTGGCTGTCCGTATCGACGATGTCCGCCCCAAAGTGATCGTGTCCGCATCGTGCGGGATAGAACCGGCACGCACGGTCGAGTACAAGCCGATGCTCGACGCCGCGATAGAGATGGTCGAGCATCCACCACAGAATTGCGTTGTGGTGCAGCGTGATCAGCTCCGCTGCGACCTTATCGAAGGGCGCGACCTGGATTGGGCCGATGTGATGGCGAACGCCACCCCCGCCGCGGCCGTACCCGTCGCCGCGACCGACCCGCTCTACGTGCTCTACACCTCAGGAACCACCGGCAAGCCCAAAGGCATCGTCCGCGACAACGGCGGGCACGCGGTCGCATTGTTGTGGAGCATGCGGCACATTTACGACATCGCGCCGGGCGACGTGTTCTGGGCCGCGTCCGATGTCGGCTGGGTAGTCGGCCACTCCTACATCGTCTACGGGCCGCTGCTGATGGGCGCGACAACCGTGCTCTACGAAGGTAAACCCGTCGGAACTCCAGACCCCGGTGCGTTCTGGCGAGTAGCCACCGAGCATGGCGTGAAGGCATTGTTCACCGCGCCGACGGCGATTCGGGCGATTCGCAAGGAGGACCCGGAGGGCGCGTATCTGGCCGACTATGACCTTACGGCACTGCAGCATCTGTTCCTCGCCGGAGAGCGGCTCGACCCAGACACCTACCGCTGGGCCACCGAACAGCTCGGCATTCCGGTGATCGACCACTGGTGGCAAACCGAGACGGGCTGGCCGGTTGCAGCCAATCCTGTGGGCACCGAACAACTTCCGATCAAAGCAGGCTCCCCTACCGTTCCCATGCCCGGCTACGACGTACGGATCCTGAACGAGGACGGAGGTGACTGTAAGACCGGCGAGGAAGGCGCTATCTGCATCAGCCTGCCGCTGCCCCCCGGCACGCTGCCGACGCTGTGGAATGCCGCGGATCGCTTCGAGGCCTCCTACCTTGCGGATCATCCGGGCTACTACCTGACCGGCGACGGTGGCCGCTTCGACGAGGACGGCTATCTGTTCGTGATGGGCAGAATCGATGACGTCATTAACGTTGCCGGACACCGGCTGTCCACGGGCGCGATCGAGGAGGTGCTCGCCTCCCACCAGTCGGTGGCCGAGTGCGCGGTGATCGGGGTGGCCGACGAGATCAAAGGGCAGGTTCCGCGCGGCCTTGTGGTCGCCAAGGCGGGCGCACCGACCGAGGGGCTCGCCGAGGAGCTCGTGCAGCTGGTGAGGTCCGAAATCGGCGCGGTGGCCGCTTTCAAGTTGGTCGACATTGTTCCGGCATTGCCGAAGACACGATCAGGCAAGATCCTGCGCAAGACGATGCGCGGGATCGCAGCCGGCCGCGACGAGTCGGTGCCCTCGACCATTGAGGATCCCACAGTGCTGGAGACACTTGCGCTGATTCTGCGGCCTTGATCGGTCCTCGATTCGCGCGCCGATTGCTCGATCTACGCAGGTTCGGCGAAGGCAGCCTGCTCAGCAGATCGAGAGGGCGATGCCGTCCAGGATGTCGTGTTCGCTGACTGTTAGTTCGTTGATGCCTGCCTGTTCGCCCAGCGCAGCGGCCAACTCCTGCACCACGATCGCTCCCCCGCCGATAACGTCGACCCGGCCCTCATGCATCGGCCCGAGAGCCGCCCGTTGAGCGCGCGTCATCGCCAGCAGATCCCCGCACACGGTCAACAGGTCGCCGAACCCGACCCGGGACAAATGGATGGCCTCCGGTTCGTAGGTGGTCATCCGGTGGGCAAGAGCAGCCAGCGTCGTCATCGTGCCCGCGACCCCCACCCAGGTGTGAGCCCGCTCGACCGGTACCAGCCGCAGAGCGTCAGCGAGGGCATCGCGTACCAGGGCGCGAGCCTCCGCGATCTCGACGTCGGTTGGCGGATCGGAATGCAGACAGCGCTCGGTGAGGCGTACGCAGCCGACGTCAGCCGAGTATCCAGCCACCACATCATCGGAACCCAGCACCACCTCAGTGGATCCGCCACCGAGGTCGACTACTACGAAAGGGCCTGCGGTGGAGTCTAATTCCCCAACAGCGCCATGAAACGACAGTCCGGCTTCTTCGGCCCCGGTGATCACCTCGGCCACTGAACCCGGCACGACGGAGCCGAGCACGTCGGAGGTCATCGTGAAAAAGGCCTCACGGTTGGAGACATCGCGCGCCGCAGATGTCGCCACCATCCGGACTGCGGCAACGTCATGCCGGCACATCAGCTCGGCGTAGTCGGCCAATGCCGCGTGGGTCCGCGCCAGCGCATCAGGCGCGAATTCTCCGGTTGCGTCGACGCCCTGACCCAGACGCACAATACGCATTTCACGGTGCACATCGGTCAACCGGCCATCGGCGGCATCGGCGATGAGCAGCCGTATCGAGTTGGTTCCGCAGTCGACGGCAGCGACTCGGCGACCCATCATGCCCACCGCTCGCGTTCCAAGATCCCGGCCATTCCAGGCTCCGACGCCAGCACCGCCAACGCCTCATCACCGAATGGGTTCACTCCGGGTCCCTTCGCCAACGAATGAGCGATCGCTACGTGCAGGCACTTGACCCGGTCCGGCATTCCACCGCCGGAGAATGACGTGCCCAGCGGTTCGATCGCGTCACGCTCTTCCAAATACAACTCGTGCGCCCGCCGGTAGGCGGCGGACAAATCCGGATTCTGCGCCAGGCGATCTGACATGTCGCGCATCATCCCCGACGACTCCAGCCGGCTCGCCGCCGCCGTCAGCGCTGGGTGGGTCAGATAGTACAGCGTGGGAAACGGTGTTCCGTCTGGAAGTTTCGGCGACGTCTTGACAACTGCGGGCTCACCATTGGGGCAGCGGTAGGCGATCTCCAGCACGCCGCGGGGCTCCCGACCCAATTGCCGAGCGACGGCGTCGAGATCGGATTGATCAACCACCGGGCGGGGGTGTGCTGGGTGGGACAGGTTGGGAAACATCTGGCGGAGTCTGGGGTGCCGTCGATGCAATAGGGTGCGGCGCTTCAGCGATTGTCTGCCACAACGCGGTGTACCAGGGGTCGCCATTGTTGATCGGGGCCGCTACCTCGGGCGGCGCGCCGGGGGTTGCGGCTCCGGGTGGAAGCTGCACCTGATAGGGAATCTCTCCCGGCATCACGAAGCCGAGTCGCTCACGTGCCTGCGCGGCGATGAACACGGGATCGGCCAGCTTTTGCTTCTGCTGTTCGAGCTCGGCGATCTGTTCGCGCAGTTGGGTTTCGGCGGCTTTGATCTGCATCATCTCGGTGCGTTGCCCGAAGTAGGTTCGGACTGGCCCGGCGATCGTTAGCGTCAGCACGCAGATGACAGCCGCCAGAATTGCTGCCCGGCGCGCGGCTGATCCGAAGCGTTGCTCGGAGGCCCGTTCGGCCGCCGCGGCGATGGAATCGCGGATCGAATCGCCGAGCACCACTCCCTCGTCGCCGGCTGCGGTATTCGCCCCTGTGGGAACGTCTGTGCCGGCGGGAGTGCCACCGACTTTGGCGATCTCCTTGCTAGCCCGCGGTTTTCCCCGTCCGGCATCCCCGGACCTACCGGGCCGCGAGGGTTTCTTGGCTCTCGCATCCGCGGTAGACCGCCGCCTCGGATTGGGCCTTTTCGCTTCCGGCACGGGCTAATTAATATCCGGGTTGAAACGCGGGAAGGCCAGGTCGCCGGCATAGCGGGCGGCGTCACCGAGCTCCTCCTCTATACGTAGCAGCTGGTTGTACTTGGCGACCCGCTCACTTCGGGCCGGCGCACCGGTCTTGATCTGGCCGCTACCGACGGCCACCGCGAGGTCGGCGATGGTTGTGTCTTCGGTCTCCCCGCTGCGGTGACTCATCATCGTGCGATACCCACTGTTGTGGGCTAAGGCCACTGCGTCGAGGGTTTCGGTCAAGGTACCGATCTGGTTCACCTTGACCAGCAAGGCATTGGCAGCGCCCTTTTCGATGCCATCTTCTAGGCGCTCGGGGTTGGTGACGAACAGGTCGTCGCCGACGATCTGCACCCGGTCGCCGAGTGCTGTGGTCATCGCTACCCAGCCGGCCCAGTCGTCCTCCGACAGTGGGTCCTCAATCGACACCAGCGGATAGGCGCCGATCAATCCTTCGTAGAAGGACACCATCTGCTCGGCGGTTCGGGTCTCCCTTTCGAACGCATAGCCGGTGCCCTCGGTGTGGAACTCGGTCGCCGCGACATCGAGCGCTAATGCGACGTCGCTGCCCACCGTGAGCCCGGCCGTCTCTATCGCCGTGCCGATGAGGTCCAGCGCTGCGGTTGTGCCGGGGAGGTCGGGTGCGAATCCGCCTTCGTCACCCAGGCCGGTACCCAGACCCTGTTTCTTGAGCACCGACTTGAGCGCGTGGTAGACCTCGGCGCCCCAGCGCAGTGCCTCCTTGAAGCTGGGCGCACCGATCGGGGCGATCATGAACTCTTGGACGTCGACGCCGGTGTCGGCGTGCGCTCCGCCGTTGATGATGTTCATCATCGGCACCGGAAGGATGTGCGCATTGGGCCCGCCGACGTAGCGGAACAGCGGCAACTCGGCCGACTGTGCCGCGGCCTTGGCCACCGCCAGCGAAACGCCGAGAATGGAGTTGGCGCCCAACCTCGACTTGTCAGCGGTGCCATCCAAGTCCACCAGTGCCTGATCCACGAGCCGTTGCTCGTCGGCTCCCAGACCGATCACCGCAGGGGCGATCTCGTCGAGTACCGCCTCCACGGCCTTCTGTACACCTTTGCCGAGGTAGCGGGATCCCCCATCACGAAGCTCGACAGCCTCATGCTCACCCGTCGATGCGCCTGAAGGCACTGCGGCTCGGGCCACGGTGCCATCCAGCAGGCCCACCTCGACCTCGACCGTCGGGTTGCCCCGGGAATCGAGGATCTCGCGGGCTCCGACCTGCTCGATGATGGGCACTGTTGCCTCCTTGGTCTCCAGCCGAAACGGCACTCAAACGGACTCTGCCTTGAGCCTAGAGCCTGCGCCGCTAGTGGGGGCGATCAGCGCGCATGTCCGCCGGCATAGGCCGTCGCCCAGTCCCGAACGTTCCGGGCGTACTCGTCGGAATGGTTGTAGGCGCGCAAAGCCTCCATCCAGCCGCGCGGTGTCGCCAGGTCCTTACCGCGCCAACACAGATACCCCGCCGCCGAGAGCGCCGCATCGTCGATGTTGTCTGCGCTGATGACACCGTCGTTGTTCGCATCGACGCCATAGAGCGCCCAGGTTTCAGGAATGAACTGCATCGGCCCCATCGCGCGCGCGTACGGCTCCTCCCCTTCGTGACTTACCGAGTCCGTGTCCAGGATCTCGAGGTTGCCGTTGGTGCCGTCCAACAGGACGCCGCGGATCGGCGGCCAGGTGTCACCGTTCGCCTTGATTGTCGAGCCGCGGTAGGTGCCGTGATGGCTCTCCACCTGACCGATGCCCGCCAAAGTCGTCCAGGCGAGGTGACAGTCGGGGTTCTCGACCTCGGCAACTCTCGCCGCGAAGGCGTACGCCTCCAGCGCCGTTACTGGGATTCCGAGCGCGGGTGCCCGCTCGGCCGCCCACTGGTGAAGCTGATCGGCCGGCCTGCCGTCGGCGTAGGTGTCGATCTGCGGTACCGGGTCACCGGGTGGAGGCGGCACGCCATCGGGGATGGGTGTGCCGAGTCGCCACGAGCAGCTAGAAGCCATGAGCAGCGCTGTCGCGCCGATCACGGCAATTGCCTGCAGCCAACGCACCCGCGTCACCGGACTCCTCAACCTACTCTCGATACAGCCCATGCTGCCACGCGCGCCGCAGTGGTCGGCTCAACACACACCGCCGCGCTGACTGCCGAACGCCCAAATCGCCGAGTACGGACAGCCCGCCGCCAATCGACCCGGCACCTACATATAGGCATGCCTAGCCTTATACTTCCTGTGCTTCCTGGTTCCCGATGCTTCCTCATTCCAGTGTTCGTCACCCAGCAGGAGACCCCATGAACAGGCACCTCACCTGGCCCGTGTCCGTCGCGATCGCCGGGCTGATTCTCACCGGCTGCTCCGGCAGCGGCACCGAAAGTGAAAGTGCCGGCAATACGAGTCCTGCAAGCAGCACATCGACCGCCGCCGCCCCCAACCCGTTGGCCGAACAGGCTGCGACCGAGTACAAGGCATACGCGTCCGCGCAGATCGATGAACTGGTCGGCGTCGTCAAGGTGTTCACTGACGCTGTGCGAGCCGGCGACCTGCAGGCCGCCCAGGATGCCTACGCGCCATCCCGTGTGCCGTGGGAGCGCATCGAACCGCTCGCCGGACTCGTCGAGGAAATCGATGGCAAGGTCGACGCCCGCGTGGACGACTTCGCCGGCGCCGATGATCCGGAGTTCACCGGTTGGCATCGCCTGGAATACCTGCTCTTCGAACAGAACACCACCGACGGCGGTGCACAGTACGCCGACCAACTCGACGCAGACATCGCTGCATTGAAACAGAAGTTCCCCTCGGTGGAGGTCAAGCCCGTCGACGTGTCGGCAGGTGCGGCTGAGCTGATCGAAGAGGTCTCCCAAGGGAAGATCACCGGTGAGGAGGATCGTTACTCCAAGACCGACCTTTGGGACTTCGACGGCAACATGCAGGGGTCGCGCGATGCGATCGACACGCTGAAACCGGCACTGGCGCAGGCCGACCCGAAGTTGCTGGGTGAGATCGAGGCGGGAATCAACTCGGTCTTCGAAACCATGGCGCCGCTGCGCCGGGGTGACGGCTGGGTGCTGTTCTGCACCGAGGACGATCCCTACCCGTCGCCTCGGTGCCCGGAGGTGACCGTCGATCCCGCAACGATCGACAGGCTCAAGGCTGAGCTCGCCGGGTTGTCCGAGAACATGTCCAAAGTGTCAGGAGTGCTGAAGCTGCAGTGACTCCACACTTTCATCGCCCTGGAATATCCCGCCGCGGGTTCGTCGCCGGAGCACTGGGCGGCGGCGCTGCACTGGGCGCAGGCGCCTTGGCCGGGTGCTCATCCTCCGGGCAGGTATCCCCTGCCGAGGGCGCCCAGCGGTTCGTGCCGTTCGAGGGCACGCATCAGACCGGTGTCACCGCATTGCCGATTCCCGAGCAAGGACTCATCGCGTCCTTCAATGTGCTGTCCCGGGACAGGGCTGGTTTGACCGAAACACTGCGGGCGCTCACCGACGAGATTCGGGCGTTGATGGCCGGTCAGCCACCGGAGACGCGGCACCCCACCTACCCGCCCGTCGACTCCGGCATCTTGGGCGAGAAGCCGCCCGCCGACAACCTGTCGATCGTGGTCGGCGTGGGAGCGTCGTTGTTCGACGAGCGTTTCGGGCTGGCCAACCGTAAACCCAGGGAACTGGTAACCATGCCGTTCCTGGCCAACGACCGCCTGGATCCCAAGCTCTCCCACGGAGACATCTCGATCATCTTCGAAGCCGGCCACAACGACACCGTGCAGTTCGCTCTGCGCCAGCTGATGCGTCGCACCCGGAGCGACCTGGTGCTGCGCTGGATGGTCGACGGCTATGCCCGAGGTATCGGGGCGGGGCGCGCCTCCAGCGCGAGCACCCCCCGCAACCTGCTCGGGTTCAAGGACGGAACGGCCAACCTGGATGTCAACGACAACGCGGTGATGGACCGTCATGTTTGGGTGTCTGCCCACGACGGCGAGCCCGATTGGGCGGTGGGCGGGTCCTACCAAGCGATACGCATTATCCGAATGTTCGTCGAGTTTTGGGATCGCACCCAACTTGTCGAGCAGGAAGCGCTCATCGGCCGGGCGAAGGTCGGCGGCGCTCCGCTGGGCCTTTCCGGCGAGTTCACCGACCCCGACTACGTGTCCGACCCGGACGGTGATCGAATTCCTCTCACCGCCCACATTCGGCTGGCTAACCCACGCACCGCGGCAACCGACGAGAACTTGATCCTGCGTCGTGGGTTCAACTACTCCCGAGGCTTCGACGGGGCCGGACGGCTCGACCAGGGACTGGCATTCATCGCCTACCAACGCAGCCTGGAGAAAGGGTTTCTCGCCGTCCAGGCTCGGCTGACGGGCGAGCCTTTGGAGGAGTACATCATGCCGGTCGGCGGCGGATTCTTCTTCATGCTTCCCGGCGTAACCGGTGCCGAGCGCTTTCTGGGTGACCAGTTGGTGGGCTGAGGAACCTAACGCTGTGGTTCCACGCCACCGTTTGCCGCGGGCCAGTGCGACCGCCATTCGTCCTCGCCAATCGCGGCCTGCGGTCCGTCGTCGAGTTCCTCGGCCACCTGGGCACCACGCCGGGCCGCAGCAACCGATCTCTCGGTGGCACGCAAATCTTCCATAAACTCCAGAACCGCTGAGCGCAAGACATTCTCGGCGTCCACATCTGCGGAAATCGAGATCGTGGTGATCGCCGCCGGGATCAGATCCGGCGGCACTCCGGCCGTTGCAGCGCGGGAAAGCACCTTGTGTGCCAGTGCCAATGCTGGCTGCCCCGTGGGAATGTCATCCATGGCAGAGGCCCCGCTTACGGAAGCCTTTGCCCGCTTTTCCAAAGCCTTCCGCTGCTCCCACTGAGCCAGCTGGTCC
Organism: uncultured Mycobacterium sp.; assembly: GCA_964498215.1. Taxonomy (GTDB): domain Bacteria; phylum Actinomycetota; class Actinomycetes; order Mycobacteriales; family Mycobacteriaceae; genus Mycobacterium. The sequence continues at coordinate 9,799 of CAZCHU010000102.1, forward strand.
TCCAAGGTGATCGATTCACCGGCCAAGACGGCGGGCACGCGGTTGCCGAGTTTGCGGACCAGCGCGTCAGCTACATCGTCGATGTTGAACGCCTGCTCCGGTGCGTCCTCGGCGATACGGGCGTGAAAGAGCACTTGCAGCAACACGTCTCCGAGCTCATCACGCAACTCTGAGAGATCGCCGCCGTGCACCGCATCGAACAACTCGTAGGTCTCCTCGAGCAGGTAGCGCCGCAACGAGTCGTGCGTCTGCTGACTCTCCCAGGGGCCGGCGGTGCGCAGTTGATCCATCAACGCCACCGCATCCACCAAACGCTCGCCGGGCTGCGGTACCGGCGCGGCGATCACCCGCTCCCCGCTGGCGATTCGCGCCACCACCGACGGATGGTCGGCATCCGAGGACAACAGCACCGGGGCGGGGACGCCGTCATACGCCGAGCGAGCCGACGGCAGAGACCAGGGCACCTTGACCGGCATCTCCTCGGTGTACTGGACGTCGCCGGTGAGCAGCGCGACCGCGTCGACGGGCACCAACGTCGGACGGCGGGGGTCGACCAGGACGACGGTCATCTTCTGGCAATCATGTAGGCCTCATGCCGATCTATGTCGTTCACTGGCGCGAGCTACCTCCGAATTTGGTTATATCAACGTCCTCCTCCGGAATCCCATCGATGGCCAGGAGGAACCCCGCCACGAACGACACCAGGTCGAGGTCACGGATCCTCGGCGCACCGACGCCGCTGCCCGACCGTGGCATCGGCACCTGCACCGTCGAGGTAGTGGCGCGGTAGGTCGACCCCGCATAGAGCCGCTTGAGTCTCATCTGCGCCGAATCGGGCAGCGTCATCGGCGAGATCCGCAGTGTCGACGCCGACATCGCCCCGATCTCGACGACGCCGTGTGAACGCGCCAGCAACCGCAGCCGCGCAACCGCAATCAACCGCTGGGCCGGTTCCGGCAGCGGGCCGTATCGGTCGATGAACTCTTCGACGACCGCATCCACCGAGACGTCATCCTGGGCCGCGGCCAGCCGTCGGTAGGCCTCCAGCCGCAACCGGTCGCTGCCGATGTAGTCAGGCGGAAGGTGGGCGTCGACCGGAAGGTCAATCCGAACATCCTTCGGCTCCGGTGCGGCGGCGACGGTTTCCCCGTCTGCAGCCGCCCTGTACGCCTCCACGGCCTCGCCGACCAGGCGCACGTACAGGTCGAAACCCACACCGGCCACGTGTCCTGACTGCGCAGCACCCAAAACATTTCCAGCGCCGCGGATTTCGAGATCCTTCATTGCGACCGCCATACCAGCGCCCAGCTCGTTGTTCTGGGCGATCGTGGCGAGTCGGTCGTAGGCCGTCTCGGTTAGCGGAACCTCGGGCGGGTAGAGGAAGTACGCGTAGCCGCGTTCCCGGCTTCGGCCGACACGGCCGCGCAGCTGGTGCAACTGCGACAGCCCGAACGTGTCTGCCCGCTCAACGATCAACGTGTTGGCATTCGAGATGTCCAAGCCGGTCTCGACGATCGTGGTACACACCAGGATGTCGTACTCGCGATTCCAGAATCCCTCCACAGTGCGTTCGAGTTGCTCCTCAGGCATCTGTCCGTGCGCAACGACGACTCTGGCTTCGGGCACCAAAGCCCGCACCCTCGCGGCAGCCTCGTCAATGGTTCGCACCCGGTTGTGGATGTAGAACACCTGCCCGTCGCGCAGCATCTCCCGGCGCAGAGCCGCGGCGATCTGCTTGTTGTCCTGCGGGCCGACATACGTCAGCACCGGGTAGCGCTCCTCGGGCGGCGTCAAGATGGTCGACATCTCGCGGATACCGGCCAGACTCATTTCCAGCGTGCGCGGAATCGGCGTTGCACTCATCGTCAGTACGTCCACGTGGGTGCGCATCGACTTGATGTGTTCCTTGTGTTCGACGCCGAAGCGCTGCTCCTCGTCGACAACGACCAATCCGAGGTCCTTCCACGACACGCCTGTCTGCAACAAACGGTGGGTGCCGATAGCGATGTCGACCGATCCGTCCTTCATCCCTTCGAGCGTGGCTTTCGACTCGGAAGGGTCGGTGAAGCGCGACAACCCTTTCACCGTGATGGGGAATCCCGTCATCCGGGTCGTGAAGGTCTGCAAATGCTGGTCGGCCAG
>CAZCHU010000103.1:0-4581 GCA_964498215.1 uncultured Mycobacterium sp.
GCGGTGGGGTCGACTTGGATTTGATCTGCTGACGATGGGGTTACTGCTGGCATTTCTACTGTCTCCGTGAGGTGTTGGTGCTCTTGAGGCCCTTAGCCATCTCCTCGGCTACCGGGTGCTGCAAGATTTCTGGTGGCGCCATCTGGGCAGCTTTGGCGAATAGTCGCTCACAAATCGCTTCGAGCCCTGCCACCGCCTTGGCGGCATTGGTGGCCATCGCCTCGCTGATTCGATCATTGAACTCGTCAATGGTCAGCTCGCGTTGAAGTCCCTCGCGCACATCAAGATCGATCAGACGGCCGCGGGAGTCGTGAACGACGATGATGTCCGCGTCGGTGTCCTCGCTGCTGGACATGAACGCCTCGGCTTCTTCTTCCCAGGCGAAGATCGCATCCATCATCCGGTCCACGCGGCCAGCGGCCTCGATGGCGGCCGGGTTAGCCAGATTCGCTGCTAGTGTCATCGCCGCTGTTCTCCTTCTGAGTCGTAGCCGACCGCCGCCGGCTAGGACGCTTCCTCAACTGCTCCAACTCCCCGAACACCGGTTCGGTATTGGCGGTGTCACGGTGGACCACACGCCGATCCGGGTTTAGGTCTTTGTCCCGCTCGCTGGCGGTGGCGCCGTTGCCTGCGCCCATCATGGGCGGGAACATCCCCATCCCGCCCATGCGCGAGCCTCCCGCCGCCGGTGTGGTCGCTGTCGGGGAGCCACCAGCGGGTGATGTCGTCGGAGGGCTTACCGTCGCGGCTGGGGTCGATGCTGGAGTTCCGGCGGGCAACCCAGCGCCGCCCGCCCCGCCCCCGGCACCGCCCCCGGCACTGGCGGGAGTGGTTTCATCGAACAGATCATCAGACATGCCCAGATCGTCTGCACCGAGACCGAAGTCTTGGGGGCTACCGCCTGGGCTGGGGAACCCTCCTAGGTTGGGCATCGCCGATAGCCCTGATAGCGCCGACATCGGTGACCCACCGCCACCGGACGGCAACATCCCAGCTGCACTTCCGGCGGACTGTGTCCCAGCGCCAAGGATCGTTCCCATGATCTCGCCGGCCGCGTTGGCTGCCGCATCCGATACCGGTGGCGGGGCAGGTGCGCTATCCGGTGGTGAGCCGCCGCCATCGACTCCGGGATCATCTGCTGTGCGAGCCTGCGGTGTGAGCGATTCGGCAGGCTCGTCCTGTCCTGTAGACCCATCACCTTCGGGGTCGGGCGTGTCGCTGCCATCGGAGTCGGCCTCTTGTTCTGTGTGGGCGGCCTTCTGCTCGGCATCGTCAACCGAGGACTCCCCCGGCTCCCCGCCTTCACCGCCGGGGGGTCCACCGACAATCGGCGGCGGCGGTGAAGGCGGGGAAGGAACCGTTGTGATGTCGACCTGCGCGGCGGCGGCGTATGCGCTCTGAGCAGCCAACGCCTCGCCTTGGGCTGCGGCGATGTTCGCACTGACCGTCGACAGTGGCTGGCTGACCGTTCCCCCACTATCGACGTAGGTTTTCAGTGCGTTGCGGTACTCCGTGCGCAACGCGCGAAAGGTATCCGGTGTCGGCGTCGCGGACTGTGCATCGTCCACCGTCGCGGCTGCGGCATCAGCCGAATCAGCCAGCCCGCGCGCGTAATCGGCAGCATCGCTGAGCCACAGGGCATGCCGGACAATCTTGCGCCCAGCTGGTTGATCACCGTCGTTCCAATGGGCATCGACAGCTCGACCAGTCTGCTCGGTAGCACCGGACAGCTCAGCCAATACCGCTGCCCTGCTGCGTAGTTCCCGCGCCAACGACCGCAGCGGCGCTGATCCTGGACCGCCATGAATGACTTGGGACCACATTTCGGCAGCCGCTGGTGTCGGCGCTGCCGGAAGCCCAGGCGCAGCCGGAACGGCAGGCAGCATCTCGTTCCCTGTCGGCATCAAGGCCGCCCCACCGGACATCTGTGTGCGGCCGTAGCTGGCGATCACTTCCGCTGCCTCAGCATCAGCGGTGACCAGCTCCTGCCCGGTAGCAACAACTGCAGCACCGCCAGTCGCTCGCTGCGCGGCCGAACATTGCACCAACACATCCAGACCTGAAGCCCAGGCGGTAAACGACGCCGCGACCGCAGTCGAAACCGCATCCGGTGCGGCCGGCTGACACCCGGCGCATGACTGCCCGCCTTGACCGTCTGCCAGCGAGTTGCCGTGGGCAGCCAGCGCCGGAGCATCGACCGAAATCGCGCTCATCCGCTGCTCGTCCTCACGCCCAACCCCTGCATAGCCCGGCTAGCTCAGAAGTCCAGCACCGAGTTGATCGTGCGGGCGGCGTCTTCATCGGCGGCCTCGAAACCCGTTTTATGGGCGCGCAAATGCCGGGCGTGCTCGCGGGCGCTGGCCACGGCCTGTCCATAGCTGTGCGCCCGAGCAGCGCTCTCGACGCCTTTGGCCTGAATGTACGGCTCGTATATTTCACCGACCTGAGCCCGCAAGCTTTCCGGATCGCACCGGGTCTGGCGCTCATGGGCTTCGAGCTGATCGGCGTAGGCATCCCATTCGTCGGCCAACGCCGCCGCCGAAGTGGTTTCCAGACGGATCTCGGTCATATCAGCTCCTCCTTGGGGCTACACCCGATACTGCTGCCTTACTGTGTTCACGAACTGCCTTATTGTGTACCGTACGTGTGCGAATAGCAAGGCCGCATGTCCGCGATCGGCCCAGTGAGGTCCAAACTATGCTCCTCCCCGTTTCTGAGAGATTGCTTGAGAACATCACAGGCCAACGGCGTGTCTTACCCGGTAATGGTCTTCGGGCACGGCATCCTCACCCCATGGCCCAATCGCGTAGTACCCACAAAGGTGCCCGTGAGCAGCTCCTTCCGCCGCTCGCCGAGGCCGTCTACACCGAACTGGCAGCGCTAGCAGCCGAGCACAACACCGATATCGGCCAAGCCGGCGCCGATCTTTTATCCATCACGCTGGGCCGCCCCGACCTGGTCCGGTGCCTACACCAGACGGTGCTACCGCACTCGCTGGTGGCACCGCCGGTGTCTAGCGCTGCCGCTGGGAAGACTCGTCCCACCAAAATCCGTGTACCCCAGGCGGTATACGCCGATCTACGGGAACAGGCCGCCCGACACGGCACCAAGCCCGGCCCTCTTTCAGCTGACTTACTGGCCATCGCGACCGGCCACCCTGAGCTGGTGGGCCAGTTCTTCGACAGAGAGGTGTTGCCGTTGGCGATGTGAGCGCCGCAGCCCGGTCGTGGCCGGGCAGATGGTCATAAATCCATAGTGGTGCGGATCAGCCTGACATGACAAAGGCCCCCTTGCGGGGGCCCTGTCTTTAAGGATTCAAACCGAGTTCGCAGCTCGGTTCCAGGTCCGCACCTGTTGCCCTGAAAGGGACGTGTCTTGGATGACTCGTCTCACGATAAGGCATGTCTGCCGGCCGGTCTAGTTGCGCCGCGCATTGCGTGCCTGAATCGTGATTTTCCTCCCCGCCTGGAGCGGGTAACCCAGCTTGCCGCCCGGCGATCCTGGGTGCAGCGCGCGGGTGCGTGCGCGTCCTCCACGCCAGTGTGGACCAGCCGAGAGGGCTGGCTTGCGAACCTGACCCAGTGGGCATCCTCGCAGGCATTCACCGCCGACCGATCCTCGGCGCGGGTGTCCATCACCGCGGCCACGCTGCTGGCCGTCGCGACGGTGATGGCCGAGCACGCCGACCATGCCACCGGCCGCCATGTGGCCGTCACCCGCGCCAGAATCGCTGATCGGGTCGGGTGTAGCCCCGATACGGTCACGGTGGCCTGGAGGCTGCTGAGGGCCGCTGGGTGGGTCATCGAGGCCCAGCGCGGACACGGCTCGCCGAGCACCCCGACCGCAGGTCGACGCCCCTCGGTGTATCACCTGATCTCGCGCCGCCAACCAGCAACGATTGTGCATAATCCCGACCTACCGCCGAAGGCGGGTATTTGTATCTCTTCTTCTGTTGGTAAGTACTCACCAAGCGTGCACGAGCACGCTGAAAGGAACCTTTCAAACAAAAAGCGGCCCTGCCGGGCCGCGCCCCGACCACTGGCCATCCAGCGGCTGGCAGCGCAGCTGGTAGACCGATGTCACGGCCTCAGCGGGACCCACATCGGAGCGATCTGCGATGCCATCAACGCGGCCGGGATTGACCCCGAGCTGTGGTCAGCTCGGGCCATCACCGATGCCCTCAACGCCGATATGGCCACCCACAGCTGGTCCTGGCCTGATCGTATCGACCGGCCTGGCGCGTTCCTGTTTAGCCGCCTGCGGCGACTCAACTGGCAGCCCGTAGGGCTGCCCAACAACGGTGGCGGCTGCGCCGCCACCAGCCCGGAAAACAACCCCGGCGAAGTGCCTCGGCCAGTTGAGTCGCTAACACCGGCCCAGCAGGACCGCATCGCTGCGGCCAAGGCGCAGATCCGCGAGATTCTTACTGCGAGTCGGCGAGCTTCTTGACTCGTGGATCGACCGGCCGACCTGTCTTTTCACTTGCCGCGACAGCGACCCGTGCGACAGCTTTGCGCAACGGCGAGACTACGCACCACTGGCCGGCGGCGGTCCGTCAATTCTTTCTTCGTCCTCACCGTT
>CAZCHU010000103.1:4681-8384 GCA_964498215.1 uncultured Mycobacterium sp.
ACTACGCACCACTGGCCGGCGGCGGTCCGTCAATTCTTTCTTCGTCCTCACCGTTGCCCTCCTGCCCGGTCTCACCCAAAGGTGCTGCTCATCGGGTTGCTGTTCATCCTCGCGATGGCCTATTTGGCGCTGTGCGCCTACGGGATCGCCAGGACCGGCAGCGCTGCGGGTCTAGCCGAGATCGGCAACGCTGCCGTCTTAGCGATCGTGCTCGGCTCCCTGGCGGTGGTCCTCAAGAAATGAGGCCGCTCAAATGTCAGCGGAGTTATCTGGCGGCGGGAACGGTTCGCCGCTGTTGTACTGCTGCTCCAGCTCCGCGCACGCCTTGGCGATGGCCCACCGGATGAACCGGGTTTGATGGCGGATGCTGGTGTGTTGACTGGTCCAGTCGATCGTGTTGACCATCCGCTGTTTCTCCTCGTCGGGCAGGGCGAGGATGACGTTGCGAGCATTGGCGGGCCGGGGTTTTTGAGCAGTGTCACCGGGGGCTGTGTGCCCGCTGGGCGGTGTCGCTACCTGCGCATTGGCGTTCTGCGTCTTGTCCCCTACCGGCGCAAAGGAGCTGCGACGTTGCGGGCGGCTTGGTGGCGATGGTTTAGGGATGGCGTTGCTCATGCGCTGACTCCGATCGGTGTGTGCAGCTGTCCAACGATGTCGGCAAACGACGAGGCCAGGTTGCGCATGCGCGGGCTCGGACGGGGATGTTGATCAGCACCCATCCCCACCACGCTCAGCCTCGCGAGGTCGGCCACGCTGGGGACTGGCTCGCTGAGGATCGGGATTCCCTCAGCGGCGGCCATGTCATTGAGTAGTTCGACAGTTTCGGCGTGATCCTTGCGGCTGGAACTGAGCAGATTGATGATCCAGCCAGCGACCGGCAAGTCCTTGTCCAGGAACTCTTTGAGGTCTTCGAGGGCGTTCAGAGTCGTCTGCAGGCCCCGCACTGCCCAGTCTTCGGGCTGGACAACCACGATGAGGGAGTCGGCAGCCATGAAGGCGTTGCGGGTGATCAAGTCAGTCGCTGGCCGGGTGTCGATGAAAATGAAATCGAAGTCGTCTTCGACCTCACGAAGCGCCCGGGCCAGCGAGTTCTCTGCCCCCGTCTGCGACACCAGGGCTTCCTGCACCGCCTGCAGCTCATCGAAGCCCGACGGCACGATTGCGATCCCTTCCCGGCGGGTCGGACTGATGGCGTCACGCATCGACACCTGGCTACGCCGCTCCAGCACGTGCGCCAGTGATACCGACGGCATGTTGACCAGGTCGTAGTCGGTGAATGAACGGGTGATATTGCCCTGCGGGTCAGCGTCAACGATCAGCACCTTGAGGCCAAGCCGAGCCACTGCCGCATGGGCGAGTTGACTCGTGATCACCGTCTTGCCGACGCCGCCTTTCTGGTTGGCGAGCACGATTTTGTTCGCCTTCGTTGCGGTAGCCAAAGCCCGCTCCCCTTCCACACATAACTGCTGTCGCTGTATCACGATAGCCCATCATCGGCAATATGCGCCCATAGTTACCAATATGACACAGTCACCACCATATACAGCTAACACAACATAGCCAGTGCTGTTGATAGCTGTGCTTGCTACTGCCTGCATACCCATGCGTGATATAGCGACATATGTTCATGGTAGCTATTGGCTATCACAATAGGGTATTGTATGTCGTGCTAGCGGAAAGTGGGGTCGAAGGAGTGGCCGACACGCTGGTTTAGCGATTGCGCGATGTTGCTCTATCTGTATGCCTGTCGGGCATGTAAACTTTGGCCTCACAGTGGGGCGCAGTGGCCTCCACCGAGGACTTGGGGAGGTGGCGAACATCGAGGCCGTGGCATCCACCGACGACACCGTCGGGGAACCCGATGTAGCTCACCTAGCCCATGAGATGCAGCTGCGGCTGCATCACTTGGGGTTCAGCATCCTGGCGGCATCTAAGTTGGGAATCCTATCGCGCTCGACCCTGACCAGCCTGCGTGACGCAGACCGTGTCCCCAACTACCAGACGCTGAACAAGCTCGACGAACTGTTGAGCTGGGAGCCGGGCTCAGCCCAGGCAGTTCTCTACGGGGGCAAGCCGATTCCCCGGGAAAAGGGGCTCTACGGCCGACTACCCACCCAAGCTGATCGTGATCTGCCCCCATCCAACGGCAACGGGTCGGTCACCCTTGAGGATTTGTTTGATCCCGACGAGGACCCCGCCGACTGGGACTATGAGAACCTCTCGCGTTGCATTGAGCGTCGCCTGCGCGAACTGAACATGACCAAATCGAAGTTCGCCGCGATCGGCGGGCCGGGACGCTCCACGCTGGCCACGCTGGGCAAGCGTGGCTATGTGCCCACAGCAGAGACCCTGGACCGTATCGACACATTCTTGATCTGGGAACGCGGCTCAGCGCTTACCGCGTTGCGTGGCGGCCAGCCCGTGCGCCGCGGACCGGACCTCGCGCCGCACCCGGCGCTAGTGCCGCTCAACGCCATCCGCGACGACCTCAAGGCTATGAGCATCCGGCTGAACCGCCAAGCCCAAAACGTCGCGCAAATGCAGTCTGATGTTGACCAGGCCGCCAACATGGTCAACGTCGCGATCAGTGAGTTAGGGGACGCCGCGCGCCGTGAGGCGTTGCAGACCCCGGTTTCGGGCCGCCCCGATGAGGGCGATGCCGCAGGTAAGGGAGAACATCCGTGACTAGCGGCATCGTAGGGGAGCGTCGGCTATGGCCGAGAAGGATCAGGAACCGGATCTGTTCAGCGTTGAGGAGTCCCAAGGGGGTCGTGGTGAGCGAATGGATGCGCCAAGCCGTCAACGACGTGTACCACCGCCAGTTGGGCCTGCCGCAGGAATGGACTCCCGAGCAGCGCGAGCTGTTCCTCAATCTGGTCACCGCCCGGCTGGACAACCAGGCCAGCGAACTGGCAACGCGACTGGGGGAGGACGCGATCAGCCAGTGGCGGGCGATCAACGACGGCCAGTTCCCGGACTTCACAACGACGGTGGGACTGCGCGAGACCGCGCTGCAAAACGCCCGGGAAGCGATCGTGCGCCAAGAGCTGTACGCCCTGATACCCGAAGCGCAACCCGGCCCGCCGCCAGTGGTGGCGTGGGAGAACCGTTGGCGCCATCTGCACTACCAGAGTCCGCCCAGCGAACAGATCGAGGACCTGGCCAGCCACGTGTGGGCAGATCGCAGCCCGATGTTCCAGGTCGAAGCGGCCTACCTACTGGCCGCCCGAGCCGAGGAAGACCGCCCGCTGCCCAACAGTCCCCACCACCGCCTGGCACACCAACTCGCCCCTCTAATCGAGGAAGCGCTGCGCGAGGCGGGGCACCCGCTCTAGCCAAGCCCGCCCGGGGAAAGTCCCGGCGCCGCGACGAGGCCACCGACCCGCAGCTGGCCCTGTTCGCCGAGGACGCCTTCGACCAACCCACCGACCCCAGAGTCATCGACCCTGGCGGCGCGCCGCTGCCCGCGCTGAGCGCCGAATCCACGGCCACCCCTGAGTTATCCAGCGCGATCGACAAACTCACCTTGGACCCGCGCCCACGATGGACCCCGTCTGCGCCGCGCGCCGCCGACCGCGCCGCCGACGACAGCAGCACAGTGCCCCAACAGGCCAGGGCCGCTGATCCCGCGCCCTCAGCGCTGCCCGCGACGAACTTTCAGCCCGGCACCGACATCCGGGTGCCCTCGGGGACGAAAGCTCGT
>CAZCHU010000103.1:8484-11824 GCA_964498215.1 uncultured Mycobacterium sp.
GACGAACTTTCAGCCCGGCACCGACATCCGGGTGCCCTCGGGGACGAAAGCTCGTCTTAACGCCAATATCGAGGTCATCGACACTCTCGTGGCGCTGCAACAGCAGCAGCGCCCCGCCACCGCGCAGGAACAAGAAATCTTGGCCCGCTGGTCAGGGTGGGGCGCGGTCGCCGAGGTCTTCGACACACGCCGCGATGACTACGCCGACCAACGCGAGTACCTCAAAAAGGTACTCGGCACCGACCAATACCGCGCCGCGTCAGCGAGCACCCTCAACGCGCACTACACCGACCCAGCGATTGCCGACACGATGTGGAACGCGCTGCTCAGAGCCGGACTACAGGGCGGGCGCATCCTGGAGCCCGGCTGCGGATCGGGCAACTTCATCGGCCTGGCCCCAGCAGAGACCCAAATGGTCGGCGTGGAAAAAGACCCCATCACCGCCGCAGTGGCGGCCTACCTGTACCCGTCGGCCCAGATTCGCTCCGAAGGATTTGAAACCACCAACGTCCCCAACGCCAGCTTTGTCGCCGCAGTCGGCAACGTCCCGTTCGGGGACTTCACCTTGCGCGACCCCGCCTACAACCCCCGCCGGCTGTCCATCCACAACCACTTCATCGTCAAATCTTTGGACCTCACAGCCCCGGGCGGCTACGCCATCATGCTCACCAGCCGATACACGATGGACAACGTCGACCCCAAAGCGCGACGCGAGATCGCCGACCGCGCCGACCTCATCGGAGCACTGCGCCTGCCCAGCAACGCATTCCGACGCGTCGCCGGCACCGAAGTCGTCACCGACATTCTCGTACTGCGCCGCCGTGACCCCGGCAACGCCGTCGCTGAGTCCGACCGAGACTGGCTGCACTCTGTGAACCTCGAACTGCCCACCGACACAGGCGAGTACACCGAACTTCCGGTCAACAACTACTTCCACCGCCACCCCGAGCACATCCTCGGCCGCCCCCACATCGGCCACGGAATGCACGGCAGCACCACGCTGAACGTCACCGCAGCAGAATCCACCGTTGCCCTCGCTGAGCAGGTCGCCGCCCGGTTGGGCGCCATCATCGACACCGCCGTCGAACGCGGCCAGGGCCTCAGCGCCACCGCAGCCAGCCTCACTGAGGTCAACGAAATCAGCTTCGACCCAGGGCTACTCACCAAAGCCACCGCCAGCGAAGCGCCGCCCTATGGCACATTGCGGTTCAACGAGCAAGCCGACCGTTTCGAAACGTGGGACCGCGAGTCCTGGACCCCCGCCTCGGTCTACGACAGCCGCAAAGACGAAACGATTCACCTGCTGCGGCTACGCGATGCCGCCACCGCGGTCGTCGGTTCTCAAAAACACGGCATGTCGGTCGCGGAACGCGAACAACTGCGCGGCCAACTCAACCGCCTCTATGACTCCTACGTCGAAAAACACGGCCCCATCCAACGATTCAAATGGAGCAACCCCGGCGAGATTACTCAAGCGAAGCACGACAAGGAGCTAGCCAAAAAGATCAGGACATGGCGCCAGAAGAACCCCGACGCCAGCGAGGTCCCTCCTGCCGAACTGACCAAAATGGATGAGGCCGCCTGGACTCCCAGATCGCCGCACAAACTGCGCCCGCACATCGTCACCGCGCTGCGCAACGACCCCTCCTGGACGACGGTGCTCGCCCTGGAGGAATACGACGAAACCTCCGGGCACACCCGCAAGGCCGCGATCTTCTCAGTCGACCTGTTAACGCCGCCGGCCGTCCGGGAGCGCGCCGATACCGCCGAGGAAGCCCTGGCGATCAGCCTCGATGAAACCGGAGGGGTCAACGTCGAGCGCATCGCCGAGCTGCTCGGCACCGACCCGGGGGCTGCCGCTGACCAACTACGCGGCCTGGTCTACCCGTCTCTGGGCGATCCAGAGCGTCTCATCCCGGCGGCCGAAGCACTCTCCGGCAACGTCCGCGTGAAGCTACGCGAGGCGAGCGTGGCCGCCGAACTCGACTCCCGCTACCACGGTTACGTCTCTGCGCTCGCCGAAGTTCAACCGCCCGAGCGGCAGGCCCACCAGATCAGCGCCCGCCCCGGATCGCCGTGGATCGAGGCCCGTTACGTGGCCCAATTCGCCCGTGAAACCTTCGCCACCCCCGGTCAGAAGATGCCACGGGTCAGCGTCGACCACGTCCAGGGAACCTGGACCATCGAAAGCCACGACCGCGCCACCGTCAGCATGTTTGAAACGTGGGGCACCCGCTACGAGAACCGCGACGCCATCGACTTGCTCGAAATGATCTGCAACAACCGCGAGATCGTCGTCAACTACACCGCCGAGGAAACCGAACGCACCGGGCGCAGCGGAGTCAACCGCGATGCCACCGTCGCCGCCCAAGCCAAGGCCACCAAAATCACCGACGCCTTCCAGAAGTGGGTATTCGCCGATGAACACCGCCGCGACGAACTCGTCGCGGTCTACAACGAACGGTTCAACAGCCTACGAGCCCCCAAGTACAGCGGCGCCGCCCTGGCTCTGCCGGGACTCTCGCAGCGCTTCACCCCCCACCCTTACCAAAAGGATGCTGTCGCACGGATCATCGCCGAACCCAATGTGCTCCTGGATCATGTTGTCGGAGCAGGGAAAACGGGCACCTTGTTTATGGCAGCACATGAGCTGAAGCGCCTCGGTCTCGCGCGCCAGCCATGGCTGGTTGTTCCCAACCACATCATCGAGCAAGTAGGCAAGGAAGCCAAGTGGTGGTATCCCAGCTCTGCGGTCCTGCTCGGTTCACCCGGCACTGACCCCGAAGGCCGGCGCCGATTCATCGCCCAGTCCGCAGCCTCGGACTGGGACATGGTGATCGCACCGCAATCGTTGTTCGATCGAATCAGCGTCGGTCCCGACGCCCACCGAGACTACATTCAGCGGGAACTGGACACGCTGCGTGACGCCTTGAGCACCTCGCGTGATGTTCTCAATCCGGTCAGTGTCAAACGACTGGAAAAAGCGTTGCAGCGCTACGAATCCCGACTTGCCGATCTGACCGACCAGTCCACCAAGGACACCGGTCTGCGGTTCGAGGACAGTGGCTGCGACTACCTCATGATCGATGAGGCCCACATGTTCAAGAATCGCACACGGATCTCAGCGGTCAAAGAACTGGCCTGCCCGGCCGGGTCCAAACGCGCCGATGATCTGGCGATGAAAATGGAAGTGCTGCGCCAGCAGCGCCGCGACGCCGCCCTCGCCTCAGGCAGAGCCCCGAGTCCTGCCGATGAACGGGTGGCCACCTTCGCCACCGGAACACCAGTGGCCAACAGCCTCGGGGAAATGTATGTCATGCAACGCTACCTGCGCCCCGAC
>CAZCHU010000104.1:0-11806 GCA_964498215.1 uncultured Mycobacterium sp.
AACCGATGACCCTGGCTCGGCCTCGCAACTTCTGGACAGTCCGGCGTGGCGTCGGGTCGAGACGTTGCTGCGGGCAGCCTCATCGGATGTTCATGTCGTGGCTGGCCACAACGCTCGGCGCTTGGGCGATGTTGACCACAGCCGCGACGGCGTGTTTCTCATCAATTACTTCTACGCCGACGATGCGGACGTGAACCTCGCGGTGTGGGAGTACACCGCTGGTTGGTTCCAGGACCAAACCAGTCTGGACAATTCGCTGCTGCTGGTGCCCGACAGCGACACTGACTACACCATCATCAACCATTGTCGCTGGGACACGCTGCGCGACATCCTGCCCGCGCTGGCGTTCAAGCCGAGTTTCCGGCGCTACGTTTTAGCGCACTTCGAGGCCAACAACACCGCGGCCACACCGATCCTCTACCGGTTGGCCTAGCCGAAACCTCTGCAGCCTCGTCGAGTCCACACCGCCGCGGTGCTCAGGAAACCGTGACGTGTATGTGGTCAAAGTGAGCGCTGACCCGCCACATCGTGTACGAAACGCCAAACCGTCCCGCCTGACTTTGAACGTCGGCGTTGATGGCATCGCCCAAAGCCATGTTCGAGCCGATCATGATGTCGATGGCGCGGCCGCTCGGATGATCGGGCAGCGGGTCCGGGCGCACGCCACCGATGGACTGAACCCCGGGGTAGGTGGCGATGATGTACGCCGTGAGGGCCTTCGCGTTGGGGACCAGACCCCGCATTCCGACCGTGGGAATAGCCGCCCCGGGACCCAACGCTTCCTGCATCGCGGGGGTAAGCGCAGCGTAGCTGGCCTTGACCACGGCGACCTGGGTCTTCAGTTCTGAGTGTTTGCCCTCTAGCTCTGCCCGCACGGCAGCGGCCGCGTCGGCGGCCGCTTTGGCGTGGGCCGCGGACTCCGCCGAGGCCGCCTCGATGGCCTGAGCCTCCCGTTCGGCCTGGCGGAAGTTCTGCAACTGCTGAGCCATCGTCGTGTCAACCACCCGCTGGATCGCCAGCTCGTCAATGAAACGTTGCGGTGACGCGGCAGTCAGGAACGCATGGATGTCGTCACCACTTCCACCCATGTAGGCCGCCGCCGCAATATTGTCGACAGCAGCCTGGTGGGGTGTCAGCTGGGCCTTGGCGGCGTCAAGCGCTGCCAGGTCATCGGCGTGCTTCTCTTCTGCCTCGCGCTGCAGCTGCAGCATCATGTTCAAGTCCAGCTGGGCCGCCTGCACCGCCTCGAGTAGCTGTTCAGCCTGCCGGGACAACTCGTTGAAACTTGCAACGCTGTCCTGGGCCGGGTCAGCGTACGCGCCGCCTCCCCACGCCGAGACGAGGGCCGCCAGCCCGACGATCACCGCGACTACTGGCTTGTAGACAGCGGATTTCGACACAAACGGGTAGTGAGTTTTCAAGACAGCGCATCCTTTGACTGCTACCAATGTCCCCGCCGAAACTGCCCCTAGATGGGCCTCGGCCTCCGAGCAGGCTACGAAACGGCCTCGGCTTTGTCCAACCAGGCAACTAACCGGCCACCTGGAGGTAGGATCGCCCGTCGGCGCATGCCGATGCGCCACACCGCCGCCACCGCGGGGCTAAAGATCGATCAGTCGTCGTGCTCGGCCTGGAAATCCTCCACCTGCTGCGCGACCTCCACGACATCCTCGAACCGGGCGACGTGGAACAGTGCGTCGCCCTGATAAACGATCGGAAGCTGGGTTCGACCGATAACCAAGCCGGAATGATCCGCGGTCACAGCAATCTCGGCATTGCCCCAGGGATCGGCGATAGTGCCGATCGGCTCCCCACGCTCAACGCGGGCGCCGAGCGGCTTCGCGACGCGGAACATGCCACTCTGGGGCGCACGCACCCACGCGCTCGAGCGGGCCACAAATGGCTCGGTTCCGGAGCGGCGCCGACGCGACGGTGCGAGCATCCCCAGAGCTCGCATCACATTGAGGATGCCCTGTACCCCTGGTCGGATCGCGAGCTCGTTGAAGCGCATGGCCTCGCCCGCCTCGTACAGCAGCGTGGGGATCCCCAGCTCCGCAGCCGCCTCGCGCAGCGAGCCGTCGCGGACAGCGGCATTGATCAGAACCGGCACCCCGAAGCTGCGCGCGAGCGCGAGGGTTTCGGGATCGTCGAGATTGCCGCGAATCTGCGGGAGGTTGTCGCGATGGTTGGCCGCGGTGTGCAGGTCGACGCCGTGGGTGCAGTTGGCGACGATCTCGGTCATGAACCGGTCGGCGACCTTTGCGGTGAGCGAGCCGCGCTCCGAGCCGGGGAATGAGCGGTTGAGGTCGCGCCTATCGGGCAGGTAGCGCGAGTGCTGCAGCACCCCATACACGTTCACGATCGGGATCGCGATCAACGTGCCGCGCAGGCGCGCAAGTCCGGGCCGAGACAGCAGTCGCCGAATGATCTCGATACCGTTCAGTTCGTCGCCGTGTACCGCGGCGGACACGAACAGCCGCGGACCGTCGCGTCGGCCGCGCACCACCTGCACCGGCATCGTCAGCGGCGTGTGGGTGTAGAGCTGGGGGACCGGGAGTTCGATCGTGACGCGGGAACCCGGCGCGATCGACTCGCCCCCGATCACCAGGTCTGGGCTCACCCCTTGCCCCGGGTCTTGGTCTTGCCGGGACGGGCGTGGTTCTCGATGAACTCGACGATGAGCACCGCGACGTCGCGTCCGGTCGCCTCCTCAATGCCCTCAAGGCCGGGCGAGGAGTTGACCTCCAGGACGACCGGCCCATGATTCGAGCGCAAGATGTCGACGCCGGATACGTTCAGGCCCATCCGCTGCGCGGCCCGCACTGCTGTCGCGCGCTCCTCTGGCGTGAGCCGGATGAGCGACGCGGAGCCGCCGAGGTGCAGGTTGGAGCGGAACTCACCGGCTTTCCCCTGGCGTTTCATCGCTGCGACCACCCTGTTGCCGACCACGAAGCACCGAAGATCCGCGCCGCCCGCTTCCTTGATGTACTCCTGAACCAAAAAGTTTGCCTGCAACCCCCGGAAGGCCTCGATGATGGCCTCGGCCGCCGAACGGGTCTCGCATAGCACGACGCCCTTCCCCTGGGTGCTCTCGAGCAGCTTGACCACCAGCGGCGCCCCGCCGACGATATTGATCAGATCGGAGGTGGCGTCGGTGGAGCTCGCGAAGGCGGTGACCGGCAGCCCGACCCCGGCACGCGCGAGAATCTGAAGCGAGCGCAACTTGTCGCGCGAACGGGTGATCGCCACCGACTCGTTCAGGCAGTACGTCCCCATCATCTCGAACTGCCGTACCACGGCCGCGCCGTAGAACGTGGCCGACGCGCCAATCCGGGGAATTACCGCGTCGAAGGGTTGGAGCTTTTCGCCGCGATAGTGCACCGCCGGATTGTGCGAGGCGATGTCCATGTAGCACTTGAGGTGATCGAGCACCTCGACGTCATGACCGCAATACTTCGCGGCCTCGACGAGGCGGCGTGTGGAGTACAGCTTCGGGTTGCGGGACAGAATCGCGATTCTCATCGCCGTTCCCCCTTTCCCCGGACGGAGCCGAGATGCGGCCGTCCGGACAGATAAGAGCGGGCCGGATCGACACGGAAGCGGCCGCGCAGCGCGGTTCGCCCGAGCAGCATCCGGAAACGCATCGTCGCCCGATCGGTGAGGGTGACCTCGGCCGGGAAGCGCTCCCCCCGGACCTCGACCGTGGTTTCGATAACCATGCGCCGCTCACGGTGTCCACCCGAGTCGGTGACCATGCGCTCATCGAGGACGTCGGCGACACAGATTCGTTCAACACTCGGGTCGTTCTGCAGCGGGTGCATCCCGAAACGCACTCGGCGCCGCCCGTTCTCGACGATCGGCTCGACGAAGAATGCGTGCAATGCAGAGGTGCGCGCCCCCGTGTCCACCTTGCATTTGATGTGCTCTATACCCAGATCAGGCAGCGACACCCACTCCCTCCACCCAAGCAGTGTTCGTTCGCCGTTGTCGATGGTGCGCGCCATAGGCGTTGGGACTCCGACCGTGCTTGACAGGAGCGCTGGGCGACCTTGCGGCCGCGGCGGCGTTCGAAGTGTTAACGCTATCACCCACATCCCCCGGCGCGAGGGGCATTGCATCCCAGCCGATCCAGGACAAGCGCTGTACGACACCGTGGGAGAACCTGCATCTCGACGTACACCTGCGGGTAACTTACGGATGTGGCCGACTACCGCTCTGAGCTGAAACCTGCTGAGCATGAGATTAATCCGGAAACCTGGGCCGGTGGCCTCGAGGACAAGCGGGCCATAGCGCCCCGGCTGCGGGTGGGCCGCGATAAGTGGTTCAATCTGCTGTGGCTGATTCCGATCGGCTTTGCGCTGTTAGTCGGGGCTGTAGCAGTGGGCAAAGGTCTGCACAATACGGCGGCCGTGCAGCAGTTCATCGCGCGCTACCCGGGGACGGTCAATCCCACCGGAGCCCCTTTGGGTATGCCGGTGTGGGTGGGGTGGGCCCACTTCTTCAACCTTTTTCTGATGACGTTCATCATCCGGTCTGGGATTCAGATCCTCTGCGACCATCCGCGGCTCTACTTCAGCCGCAATGCGACTCCCGGCAAAGATGAGTGGCTGCGGGTGGCCAAACCGGTGCCACCCGACCCGCTGTGGACTGCAAAAGACGACTCCGTCGCGCTGCCGAAGCACTTCGGCCTGCCGGGAATCCGTCACTCAATCGGACTGGCCCGATGGTGGCACCTCGGCATCGACATGTTATGGCTGCTCAACGGTGCCGTCTTTTATGTTCTGTTGTTCAGCACCGGGCAGTGGCGCCGGGTCGTGCCGACCAGTTGGGACGTCTTCCCCAACGCTGTGTCGGTGGCCATCCAGTACCTGTCGCTGGACTGGCCGACCGGGGACACCTGGCAGGCCTACAACAGTCTGCAGCTGCTGGCGTACTTCACCACCATCTTCATCGCGGCACCGTTGGCGCTGATCACCGGGCTGGGCATGTCGCCGGCGCTGTCGATGCGTCTAACAGTGATCAGCAAGAGGCTGAACATTCAGCTAGCTCGGTCACTGCATTTCCTGGTGCTGGTGTACTTCATTTTCTTCATCCTCATCCATGTCACGTTGGTGTTCGCGACCTCGGCGTTGAACAACCTCAACCACATGTTCGCCGCGCGCAACGACGACAGCTGGGTGGGCTTCTGGGTTTTCGCGGCAGCCATGGTCGTGACCACGGTTGCCTGGGTCGCCGCCACCCCGTTC
The DNA here is from genome assembly GCA_964498215.1 of uncultured Mycobacterium sp. Lineage (GTDB taxonomy): Bacteria > Actinomycetota > Actinomycetes > Mycobacteriales > Mycobacteriaceae > Mycobacterium. The sequence continues at coordinate 5,247 of CAZCHU010000104.1, forward strand.
ACCTATCGCCATCCACGGGTTGTGCGCCGGGTCGGCTACGCGCTGATCGGCCCCCTGCAACTTCTACTTGAGCAGCTCAACCCGAAACCGGGCGGCTTTACCGAGAAAGACATCTCGCCATACTTCTGGCACAACGGAACCTATCCGGAAACGGTCGAGTACAAGGAGTTGGAGAAGAACCGTTTCGTGGATTGGCGGCTGCGCGTCTACGGGCTGGTCGAGAATCCCGTGGATTTTGCGCTCGCAGACCTACGCGCCCTGCCCTACCACGAGCAGATCACCCAGCACATGTGCATTCAAGGCTGGACCGGCGTAGCCAAATGGGGTGGAGTTTCGATGCAGACGATCATGGACATCGTCAAACCGCGGCCCGAGGCCAAGTGGGTCGCGTTCTACTCCCTTGGGCCGGGGGCCGACGGCGGAATCTACTACGACGTGCACGACATCAAACAGATGAGTCATCACCTCACGATGTTGGCCTACAACATGAACGACGAGCCGCTCAGCTACGGACACGGTGCGCCACTCCGTCTGCGAAACGAACTGCAACACGGCTTCATGCACGTGAAATGGCTCAAAGGGATCGAGTTCGTCTCCCATTACCGGGATGTCGGTGGAGGCTTCGGCGGCTACAACGAGGACAACGAGTACTTCGGACCCCGCCACACCATCTGAGCAAGCACGCCGAGTGCACAACGACTTCCGAAGGCCACCAAAGGCGGCCCCGCGGGCCGCCCGTGCCCGTATCCTCGGCCTGTGGGTGCGACATTTGACAAGAACCGGACGATGGAGCAACGGCGTCAAGCGGTGTCCAACCTGTTCGACTTCCTGGTCAAGGGCGGCGTCGCCGACACCACGAGAATGGCCTCGGAGGTCATCAGCGTTGGACACAAATCCACCATCCATCGCTACCTTCCCGCCGATGAGCCCCTCAGCGGTGATCCGGTGCTGCTCGTGCCCCCATTGGGTTCGCAGTCGACATGTTTTGACCTGCGGCGCGGATGCTCGCTCACCGAACACTTGTTGAACACTGGCCGCCCGACCTACCTGGTCGACTATGGCGAAATGGGGCTGTCCGACCGCGACCTCGGGATCGAGTTCTGGGTATCCGACGTGGTGCCGAACGCCATCAAGAAGGTGTCCCAGGATGCCGGCGGTGCGCCGGTGCATCTCGTCGGTTGGTGTCTCGGCGGACTGATCGCATTGCTGACCACCGCCGCCTACGACGAACTCCCGGTCAAGTCGGTCGCCATGGTCGCTAGCCCTTTCGATCTCAGCAAGCACAGCATGGTCGCCCCACTGCGGCGCGCGGGCAAGTACACCGGCGGTCGCATCATCGGGACCGGGTTGAAGGTTCTCGGCGGACTGCCGTCCCAGATCGTGGGACCCGCGTTCAAGGCGACGTCTCTGACGACCTACCTCAAGAAACCGATCACACTGCTCCGGCGTCGCGACGACCGAGAGTTCTTGGCTCAGGTCGAAGCGGTGGACGGGTTGATGAACAGCATGCTCGCCTACCCGGGACGCGCAACGCTGCAGGTGTACCAAAAGCTGGTCCAACGAAACGAATTGGCGTCCGGAAAGATTCAGGGCCCGAACAAGCTGGTAGACCTTGCCGATGTGCACGTGCCAGTCATGAACGTGGCCGGCACTTCGGATGTGCTGGTGCCCGTCGCAGTGGCACATCACGTCGGAGACCTGCTGCCGAATTCCCCTGATGTCCAACTAAAGACCGCGCCCGGCGGGCACCTTGGTGTCTTGACCGGCCGGTCGGCACCGGCAACAACCTGGGCGATGATCGACGACTTCCTCCACAAGCAGACTGCCTGAGCGACCGCCCTGGGCCCAGCTTGCTGCTGCCATGTCGGTTCTCAAACCCCTGCCGAGCGCGACAATCCGTTGCGGTTGAGGAATTCTGACATTTTGAGAGTTCTCGCGGATGCTGAGCCAACAGACATCGCAGGCCGATAATGTGAGGGGTCCCCATTCAGGCTTCTCGAGAGGTGACGACATGCCGCACCGTCGTAGGAAGTTCCGAATCGACTGCGAGGGAGCGTACGAGGGTGGACCAGGCCAACTGCGCCGGCGAAGCGGTTCCCAAGGGGCCGATCTATCTGCTCGGACTGATCGGTGGGCTCCAGCTGCTTGACCCCGCTGTGGCGAATACCGCGATCGTTGCGGCAGGCAGGGCCTTAAACTTCAGCGCTACTGAGCGGGCACTGGGCGCTAGCATCTCGACCCTTGCGCTAGCGGCAACGGTACTGGCGGCTGGCGTCGCCGCCGACCGGCTCGGTCGTCGCCGCGTCCTGATCAGTGCTGTGCTGCTCGCCGTTGTCGGCGATGTGATCGCCGCGATCGCGCCGGTCACCGAGGTGTATCTAGCCGGCCGCGCGCTGGCAGGCATCGGACTCGGAGCGGCCCTGGCCGCGACGTTCGCCTACGTTCGCTTCGTCACGCCGGGCCCGAAAGTGAGTGCGGCACTGGGGCTGTGGAGCGCCGTCATGATCGGGGTGCTCATGGTTGGATCCTCGATCGGCGGCGCCATCGCCGTGGACTCTTGGCGCGTCGCGATGCTGCTCGTGCCTGCGCTCGGCCTGGTGTTGGTCGGTTTCATTCCGCGCGTACTACCGGTCATGCCCCGGTCGGGTGAGGGGCCGGTCGACTACGCCGGGCTGGTGTTGATCGGTGCGGCGACGGTGCTGCTGCTCTACGGCCTCAGCCAGGCGGCCGCGTCACTGAGTTCGCCTCGCTTCTACGTTCCAGTTGTCGCCGGGATCGTCGGCTATGCGGCATTCGGTGTGGTCGAGGCGCGCAGCAGGTCCGCGGCCTTCCCGATCAAGCTGTTCAGCAGCGGGCTGTTTGTCGCTGCCGTCATCGCCGGCGTGGCGTGGAACTTCACCCAGGCGATCGTGCAGCTCTCGACGAGTAACCTGTGGCAGTACACCAAGTCGGCTTCGACGTTCGAAGTGACCGTGCTGCAGTTCCCGCTACTAGTCGTGCTGCTGGTGGCATCGGTTCTGGTCGGCAACTACCTCGCCACACACGGCGACAGGCTGCGCCAGATCCTCGGTCTTGGCTTCGCGGCCTGCGTACTCGGATTGCTCCTAATGGTCGTGGCTAGGCAGGCCTGGCCAGCGTGGGTGGTGATCCCAGGCACGGCCGTCGTCGGTATCGGCCTCGCGCTAATCTCGATCCCGCAGTCGGCAATGTTCGTCTCTGAGGCGCCAGCGAAATTCCTCGGCTCGGTGACGTCCTTCCGGACGACCGTCGGCCAAGTCGGCTATGCGGCCGGTCTGGCGCTAAGCGTGGTTTTTGTCCAGGGTTTCGGGCACGCGCGCTTCGCCGGGCAGCTGGACAAAGCCGGGCTTGCCTCCCCGTCGCAGACCGCAAACGGGATCGACCAGGTGCAGCAGTTCGTCCACGACCGGGTGGAGCCCACTAATGCGGTTGGGAGGGCAGCTGTGGAAGCCGCGGAGCGCGCCTACACCCAGGGCTTCGACACCACCATGGCGGTCTGCGCCGCGATCATCGCGTTGATGGGGTTCGTGACCCTGTTCGTGATGGACGCGGGCGGCACCCTCGATCGTTTCAAACGCGGTATCCGCGCGGCGTCCGGCGCGCCGCGCACCATCGGTAACGACAACGAACGGGGCCCACACTGATGTCAAACAACGTGACCATTTTCACCGCGAAGCGGATCGAAACCATGTATCCCTACCGGCCCAGCGTCGAAGCGGTCGCGGTGCGCGACGGACGCATCCTCGGCGTGGGCACAGTCGATGAGCTCGCCGGATGGGGTGAACACACCGTCGACACGACGTTTGCGAACAAGGTGCTGATGCCGGGCATGGTCGAGGCACACGCGCACGTGCACGCCGGGGCGATGTGGCGTTGGCCCTATGTCGGCTGGTTCGAGCGGCGCGCGCCCGACGGCACGGTGCAGGCGGGTCTACGCAGCAAGGACGACGTCATAGCGCGACTGAAGCAGGCCTCGGATGCCATGCCCGACCCATCCGAGCAGCTGATCGGCTGGGGCCTGGACCCGATCTACTACCCCAAAGATGTCGAGTTCACCGCCGCCGACCTGGACCGGGTTTCCCCAACGCGCCCGGTGTTCGTTCAACATGCGAGCGGTCATGTCGCTGTTGTGAATTCAGCGGCAATGCGGCTAGAGGGGATCGGCCCCGCCACCGATGTGGACGGCGTCGTCAAGGACGGTCACGGCGCACCGACCGGTGTCCTCGCCGAGGTCGCCGCGATGGGTTGCGCCGCTCACGCGATGGCTGCCTTCATGGGCTCGGCCAACGACGAGCGGGCAATGCGGGCATGGGCCGACGAAGCCCGCAACGCCGGCGTGACTGCGCTTGGTGAGCTTGCCTCAGCGGGCATCTACTCCCCCGGTATGCCCGAACGATGGTCGAAAGTGGTCAACGACCCTGACTACCCGGCTCGGGTCTCGGTATTGGCTTGCACCGCGCTGGGCGGTCCCACCGATTCGGCGGAGGCGGCCCAGTACGCGGCGGGCCTGAAGTCCCAGCAGACCGACAAACTCCGCTACCCGGGGATCAAACTCGTCATCGACGGCTCGCCGCAGGGCTTCACGGCCTGCTTTCGTTTCCCCGGATACTTCAACGGCTCCCCGCAGGGGATATGGAACGTCGACCCCCATGAGCTGCCCAAGATCGTTACGGACTTCCACCGCGCCGGGCTGGTGATCCACTGCCACTGCAACGGCAACCTTGCTGTCGACGCGTTCCTCGACGCCGTCGAGCACGCGCTCACCGTCGCGCCGCGCCCCGATCACCGGCACACCGTGCAGCACTCGCAGTTCTCCACCCCGGACCAGTACCGGCGGATGCGGGCGCTGGGGATGTGTGTGAATGTGTTCTCGAACCACATCTACTACTGGGGTGATCAGCATGCTGCGATGGTCGTCGGACCCGACCGTGCTGACGGTATGGAGGCGGCGGCCACCGCCCTGCGTGAGGGTGTCCCGTTGTCGTTGCACAGCGACGCCCCCATCACCCCACTCGGTGGCTTGATTTCGGCGTGGTGCGCCGTCAATCGGGTGTCGGCGACCGGGAAGGTCCTCGGCGAATACGAGAAGATCAGCGTCCGGGAGGCACTGCACGCGGTGACCATCGGCGGTGCCTACCAACACAAGTGGGACGCCGAGATCGGCTCGATCGAACCGGGAAAGTTCGCCGATTTCGCTGTGCTCGAGGAGGATCCGCTCGCCGTTGACCCCGCCGAACTACGCGATATTCCGATCTGGGGAACCGTCGTCGACGGTGTACCCCGTCCAGCACCCGGCGTGGAGTAGCCGGTGGGCGAGCCGATCCCTGTCACCGTGGTGGGCGGTGCCCTGGGCTCCGGCAAGACGACACTGGTCAACCACGTCCTACGCCAGTCGCGAAGGCGCCGCCTAGCAGTACTTGTCAACGACTTCGGCGAGCTTGACATCGATGCGGAGATGATCGAATCGTCGGCAATCGACACGATCAGCCTGCGCAACGGCTGCATCTGCTGCAGCCTCGGCGGTGGCCTGACTGACGGGCTGGCGGCATTGCGCGCCGCCGAGAACCCGCCGGAGCACATCCTGGTGGAGGCCAGCGGTGTGTCGTTGCCGAGCAGGATCATGGGCGCGGCTGGGGGCCCGGGCCTACGGCTCGACGGGATACTGATCGTGGTCGATGCCGTCGACATCCCCCGTCGCACTCGGGATCGCTACGTGGGTGACACAGTTCGTGATCAGCTTGCCAGCGCCGACCTGCTGGTACTGAACAAGGTCGACGAGGCCACCACCGATGAGCTGGCCGCCGCGCGGGCACTGCTGGCCGGTCAGGCGCGCGGTGTTCCGGTCGTTGAGGCCGCCCACGGGGCGGTTCCGCTCGACGTGCTGCTCGGGCCACTGTTACATCCCGGGCAGGACCGGCCAGGGGCGAAGACTGCCTCAACCCGTGCCCATTGCCACACTGACCTAGAGACCGCCGGCTTCACCACCGATGTTCCGATTCGGGCCGACGCGCTGGAGCGCTGGCTGGCGGGGCTCCCCGATGGGACATTGCGCGCCAAAGGGTTTGTTCGCCTGGCTGGAGATCCCCCCTCGGCGCGAAGAGTCCAGGTGGTTGGGACCCGCAGGCGGCTGACACCGGTTGACCCTGCCACCGCCGGGCCCGGAGCGCGCCTCGTGGTGATCGCTGTGCCGGGATCGCTTGGAAGCCACCCTTTCTTGCCGCTCACCGACGTGCGTCCGGACCGCCAGCGTGCCGGGAACGGCGAATCTGAGGCCGTCTCGTCGTGAAACTGGCGAGCCTGACGTAGTCGCAGCCACGGGAGTTCCGCCGAACGTCATTGGCGCGCCATGGCGACCCGGAGCCGCTCCCCAGGTGTGATGAGGTGTTCGGCGTTCTTGGCGGCATCCTCGATGTCGATCTGCACCCATTTCACCTTGCCGTTGAAAGCACTGGCACCCGGTGCATAGTCGTCACTCACCGAGGTCCCAGTGTCCTCGCCGAGGTCGGTGGTCTCGTCGGCGGAGAAGATCATGGGCACCGTCG
>CAZCHU010000105.1:0-11611 GCA_964498215.1 uncultured Mycobacterium sp.
TGGAGTTGCCGTAGCGCCCGGGCGCTGCCGGCCTCGGCGAGGTTTTCCGCCGATACCAGAGACAGCATCCGGATCGGCAGCTCGGCTGCGCTGGCCAGTGTGATGGCAAACGGCAAGGGGTTGTCGTCGGTGGCGCGGGTCGGTACCGCGGCGGTGAGGGCTTCGATCATTTCGTCGGGGTCCTCGGCGTAGCCGCGCGGGGCGAGTGCCACCGGGATCGGCGAGGAATGTAGCAGCGCTCCGGCGACCGGGCCGATGGTGTGGCGTCCGAAGAAGCCGTCCCGCGCGCCGCCCACCACGATCAGATCCGATGACTTCTGCTGGGCGAAGTCAATCAGCGACTGAGCGAACGAATCGCCGACGGCCACGGTGGACCCGGCCGTCACGCCGTCCGCCGACAGCCGTGACAACGCTCGGGATACCCACTGCTCGCCGCGTTTGACCAGGAGCTCCTGATATTGCGCCCGGCCGGGGTGGCCGTCGGGAAGTTCCTCGCGGACGACGAGCAGGACGTCGACGGCGGCGTCGAAGGTCTTGGCCAGCGCGCTGGCCAGAGCGATGCCATCGTCGCCGGTCGGGGTCGCCAGATAACCGACAGTTAAATGCATTGCAATTCCTGCTCTTTCCGGTCTGCTCAATAGATGTCGGGGACTTTGACCTCGGTACTTGCGTTCAGTGTCTCGCCGCGGAAGAACCGTTTGGTGCCGAAGGCGAAACATGCCAGCATCAGCGGGATGCCGAGCACCAGCATGCCGATACCGAGTACGAACACTCCGCCGATCGGGCCGAAGGCGGTGTAGCCGTAGTCGGGCTTGATCATGTCCTTGGCGCTGATGCCGAACGCCAACGCCATCGCCAACCCTCCTAGCAGCGGGAAGATGCCGCGGAAGAACAGGTTGCGCGCCGATGCGAACAGTGTCCGGCGGAAGTACCAGACGCAGGAGAAGGCGGTGATTCCGTAGTAGAACGCCACCGCCAGGCCCAGCGAGGCCACCGAGTCGAGTAGCGCGTTCTCCGAGAGGAAGGTCAGCACCAGATAGAAGGCCAGCGCCGAAGCGCCCATCACGATGGTTCCGAACGCCGGTGTCATGTAGCGCGGATGCACATAGGCGAACCGCCTGGGCAGAGCTTCGTACACGGCCATCGACAGTGTGCCGCGGGCGGTCGGCAGGATCGTGGTCTGGGTCGAGGACAGCGCCGAGACCGACACCGTCAGAAGCAGCAGCGACGCCGCAATGCTGCCCGCGACGGGTTTGCCCAGAACCGTGAGCACGTCGTCGGTGTTCATCGCATTGTTCAGGCCGATGCCAACGTCACCGAACCCCGCGAACGATTGGATCGCGTAGGCCACCAGCACGTAGGTGCAGACCAGGATGACCGTGGTGATCAAGGCTGCGATACCGGGGGTCTTGCCTGGGTCCTTGGTTTCCTCACCGACGGCCAGGCACGCGTCCCAGCCCCAGTAGATGAAGATGCACAAGATGATCGCTGCGGCGATCGAGGAGGCATCCAACCCGCTGGGCCACAGCCATGACCACTGGGGTTTGATGGCCTGGGCGCCCGCGTTGCCGGCGAACACCCGAACCAGCGCGATGATGCTGACGACGATCAGGACGCCGAACTGAATGGCGATGAGCACGTTCTGCATCCGTTCGCTGACGACGATGCCGCGCGCCGACACCAGCGTCATGCCGAGGATGAAGAATGATCCCAAGAGGACCTTCGCGACGAGGTTGTCGGCCAGGTCGTCGAGGCCGAGGAACTTGAACAGATAGACCGCCGCGATCTCGGCGACGTTGGCGAGCACGATGATCGCTGAGACCGCCAGTCCCCAGCCGCCGATCCACCCGACCCATGGACCGAATGCTTTTGTGCCCCAGGTGAAGGTGGTGCCGCAGTCGGGTGTGTCCTGTGATAGCTCCTTGTAGGCGAACGCAACGAGCAGCATCGGTATGAAGGCCAGGACGAACATCGACGGAGCCTTCTCTCCGACAGTCAACACGACGTAGCCGAGGGTGGCCGCCAGACTGTAGGCGGGTGCGACGGCGGCCAGGCCGATCACGATGTTGCCCACCAGGCCCAACGCTCCGGCCTGCAGGCCCTTGCCGCCAACACCAGGAGCCGAAGGTTCCTCCGTGATTGCCATGCGCGCAATATACGGTTCAGGTGCGGGCCGCGCGGGAGTTCGAGCAGCTAAACCCGCTGGAGAGCCCTAAAGCGGGGGCGGAGGGGGAGTGGGAGCTCCAGCAGGGGGCGCGATCTTCGGGTAGTCGCGTTCGGCGGTGGCGGCTGACCCGGCAGAGGCGCCATCGCCCGAACTCGGCGCGACCCTGTCCGGCGATGGGTCCCAGCCCGTGTCGACCAGCTTTCGCTGGACGGCGATGGCCAGGCCCAGCAGAGCCACGGCGATCATCAACATCACCACCACGCCCCAGACTGATCCCAGCTTGGCGGCGTTGCCCAACAAGATTCCGTACCAGCCGAAGTCGGTATCGCCGAACGTGGTGTTCTCCTCACCGAAGGAGCCGAGGACCCGCACCAGCAGTGCCGGCAGAAACGTGAGTAGTAGGCCGTTGACGAATCCACCGGCGATGGCGCCCCGGCGTCCTCCGGTGGCGTTGCCGTAGACGCCTGCCGCTCCACCGGTGAAGAAGTGCGGCACCAGGCCGGGGAGCACCAGCACCCAGCCGAACGCCGGGCCCAGCCACAATGACAGGACCGCGAGCCCGAGGAGTCCGGCGGTGAAGCTGGAGATGAAACCGATCAGAACGGCGTTCTGCGCGTAGGGGAAGACGATCGGGGCGTCCAAGGCGGGAACCGCGCCCGGGACCATGCGGTTGGCGATGCCCTGGAACGCAGGGACCAGCTCGCCCAGGATGGTCCGGACGCCGAAGAGGATCACGGCGACCGCCACGCCGAAGCCCAATCCCTGCGTGACACCCATCATCAGGTAGTTGCCGATGCCGGTGGCCGCTCCGGCGCCGGTGTCGTCGGCGAACGCCTGAAATGCGGTCTGCTCGCCGGCTTTGCCCAAGTAGATCAACGAGACGGCCAGATACATGAGCACCATCGATAGCGCGGTGGCAACCATCGAATCGCGGAGGAAGCGCAGCGATTCCGGTAGCTTGAGATCCTCGGTCGAACGGCTCTTCGCTCCACCGACCAGTCGTCCGGTGATGCCTGAAGCGATGTAGCCCAGTGTGCCGAAGTGGCCTATGGCGATGCTGTTGTCGCCGGTGATGCGTCTGGTCCACGGCTGCGACAGGGCGGGCAATGAGGCCATGACGACGCCCAGCAGAATACCGCCGACCGCGACCACGGTGACCGACGGCAGTCCGGCGGTGGCCAGCACGATGGTCAGCAGCGTCGCCATGAACAGCGTGTGGTGGCCGGTCAGGAACACGTAGTGCAGCGGTGTGAAGCGGGCGAGCAGCAGGCTGATCGCAAAGCCCAGGATCATCAACCAGGCGACCTGCGCCCCGAACTCGTCTTGGGCAATACCGACGATGGCTTCATTGGTGGGCACCACACCCTGGGTGCCCGCTGCGCCCTGGATCATCACTCCCAACGGCTGCAGGGACGCGACAACGAGGGTGGCTCCGGCTCCGATCAACAGAAATCCGAGTGTGGCCTTGAGTGCGCCGCCGATCACCTCGCCGGTTTTCTTACGGAGCGCAATCAAGCCGACACCGGTGATGATTCCGATCAGATAGGCTGGAACGGAGAGAATTTCGTTGACGAGGAACTCGGCGATGCCCACCAGCCAATTCATCGTGGCTCCTTCGTTGGTCGACTGATCGAACGGTTCAAATGTCGTAGGTGCTGCGCAGTAGGCTGTCGATCTCTCGGGTGGAGGTGAAGTTCTCGATCACCTTCACCGGGATACCGACGTCGCCGAGTGTCCTGGCGATCTCCCCGGAAGTGAGGATCAGGTCGGCTTCTTTGGCCCGGCCCTTTGCCGAGATGGTGTCGGTGGCTTCGACGTTGACGAACGGGGCCCACCCCCAGGTGGTCAGCACCTGCTCCAACGTGTTCTTCAGGAAAAGGCTGGTTCCCAACCCGTTGCCGCACACCGTCAGGATCAGGTTCTTGGTCCCAGCCGCGGGCGCCCCGGTGGCGCTAGATCGGGCGGCAGGAGTTCCCCCGCCGAGGACCGCCAAGAGCTCGGCGGGCGTTGTGGCCCCATCAAGTGCGGCCTTCTTGTCCGGGTTGCCGAGCAGCTTGGCCAGGTCCGCCATCGCGGTGTTGTGTGCACCGGTATCCGTGGCGGCCAACGCGACGACCAGATGCACGGGGTCGTTTGTCTTGTGACCGAATGGTATTGGCGCGGCAAGACGCACCCAGGACATCCCGGTGCGGTGTACGGCCGCCGAGGGCCGCGCGTGCGCAAAAGCGAAACCGGGGGCCACCACGATGTAGGGTCCGTTCGATTCCACATTGGCAATCATCGATTGCGTGTAGGGAGCATCGGCGATGCCGGCACGTTCGAGCAGCTTGCCGGCCTCCTGAATTGCGTCGCGCCAAGTCTCGGCGCCCACGTCGAGTTCGATGCAATCCGCGGCGAGCAACTCGGTCAAGCCGGTCATGGGTCGGACCCTAACCCACGGCGCGGGGAATCTTCACCGCTACGCACCATCCGGGACCAGGCGGGCCTATTCGGAGAATCGGTACCAGGACACGATGTACATCGCCATCGCCGAGACCAGCCCGATGAGCACCCACAGCACGATCGCCTGATCGATCCAAGCGCCCGGCGGCGGAGCACCTGGCAAAAAGTTGCGCAGTGGTACGACGGCGAACAGCATCGCGGCGAACCACGTCGTCAAGGGTGGTAGGAACTTCCGCTTGCCCATGAGGGTTTCGACGGCCACGAACATTGCCAGCGCGGGTAGCGATATGAGGACCAGGACAATTCCCAGGTCGAAGGCCAGCGTCCCCCGGTTTCGCTGCAGCGCCACCACCGACGCACTCGGCTGCCCTTGGACCTCGTCGATGCGAATGTCCCAGCCCTCGATGCCGCCGCTGAAAAGGACCTCGGCGGGCACGAGGGTGCGCGCATCGCCGGATCCGACGATCGCGTCGGCTTTGACCGGTTTGGAGCGATAACTGTCGAACGGCCAGGAGTTGGCATCGCCGCGCGCCTCGATCGTCGCACGGGTGGTCTGCGGGGTTTGGCCCTCGTTGAAGGTGATCTCGCCGACGTCGATCCACGGGTACAGCCGAACAGTGATATCGGTGTTGAGGACGCCCAGCCGCTCGTCGACATAGCGCTGCGGGGGAATGAGCAAGACGGTGATCTGCAGCCTATTCGCTGTGGTGTCGATGGCATCCACATCGACGGAGACCACCAGAGAATCCGTCGGCGTGGGCGACTGGGGGTTCAGTGATTGCGACGAGCTGTTGATCCACCAGTAGCCGACCAGTGAGAGCAGGTAGAAGAGGACCACGATGGCGATGCCGGAAGCCTTGTGTATCCGCATACCTCGCGGGCGTTCTACATCCGGCACCGTCCGATGTTAGCGCTCGGCGCGCCATCTATCGCGCGAACATCAGCGCGCGCTTGACTTCCTGGATAGCCTGGGTCACCTGGATCCCACGCGGACAGGCCTCCGTGCAGTTGAACGTGGTGCGGCAGCGCCAGACTCCGTCGACGTCATTGAGGATGTCGAGTCGCTCGGCGGCCCCCTCATCCCGGCTGTCGAAGATGAACCGGTGGGCGTTGACGATCGCCGCGGGGCCGAAGTAGGACCCCTCATTCCAGTAGACCGGGCAGCTAGTGGTGCAGCACGCGCAGAGGATGCATTTCGTGGTGTCGTCGTAGCGGGCCCGGTCGGTCTGACTCTGAATCCGTTCGCGGGTCGGCTGATTGCCGGTGGTGATCAGGTAAGGCTTGATCGCACGGAACGCGTCGAAGAAAGGCTCCATGTCCACCACGAGGTCCTTCTCCACCGGCAGGCCACGGATCGGTTCGATCGTGATGGTGAGTTGCTTACCCTCCTTCTTGGGCAGCAGGTCGCGCATCAGGACCTTGCAGGCCAGCCGGTTGACCCCATTGATGCGCATCGCATCGGATCCGCACACGCCGTGCGCACAGGACCGCCGGAACGTCAATGTGCCATCCAGATACCACTTCACGTAGTGCAGTAGGTTGAGCAGCCGGTCGGACGGCAGACATGGCACCCGGAAGCTCTGCCAGCCGCCTGAGTCCGCGTGCGCGTCGGGGTCCTCCGGATTGAACCGGGCGATCTTCATGGTCACCATCACCGAGCCCTCGGGCACGGGTGGCAGCTTCGCATCCTTGGCTTGTTGTGCTGCAACAGTAGTCATCAGTACTTCCGTTCCATCGGTTCGTACCGCGTCTGGACTACCGGCTTGTAGTCCAGCCGAATATCCGAGAGCAGATGAGCTCCCTCTTTGTACGCCATCGTGTGACGCATGTAGTTGGTGTCGTCGCGATTGGGGTAGTCCTCGCGGGCGTGCCCGCCGCGTGACTCCTTGCGGTTCAGTGCCCCTACCACGGTGACTTCGGCAAGCTCCAGCAGGAAGCCCAGCTCGATCGCTTCGAGTAGGTCGCTGTTGTAACGCTTTCCCTTGTCCTGCACGGTAAGCCGCGAGTATCGCTCCTTGAGTGCGTGAATATCGGTCAGCGCCTGCTTGAGCGTCTCCTCGGTGCGGAAGACCGCGGCGTTGTTGTCCATCGACCGCTGGAGGGCGCCACGGATGTCGGCGACGCGTTCGTTGCCGTGTTCGGAGAGAATGTCTCCCACCCAACCGGTGACCATCGCGGCCGGATCTGCGGGCAGTTCGACGAAATCGTGGCCCAGTGCGTAGTTGGCCGCCGCGATGCCGGCGCGTCGGCCGAACACATTGATATCGAGCAGTGAGTTGGTGCCGAGGCGATTGGCGCCGTGCACCGACACGCACGCGCATTCGCCGGCGGCGTACAGGCCCGGGACGACAGTGGTGTTGTCGCTGAGCACCTGGCCGTTGACGGTGGTCGGGATGCCACCCATGACGTAGTGGCAGGTCGGATACACCGGCACCAGTTCGTTGACCGGGTCCACGCCCAAGTAGGTGCGGGCGAACTCGGTGATGTCAGGCAGCTTGGCCTCCAGGACGTCCGCGCCGAGATGGCGCACGTCGATGTAGACGTAGTCCTTGTCGGGTCCGGCGCCGCGGCCTTCCAGCACCTCGAGCACCATCGAGCGCGCCACGATGTCGCGCGGTGCCAGGTCAACGATTGTCGGCGCATAGCGCTCCATGAACCGTTCACCGTCACCGTTGAGCAACCGGCCACCCTCGCCGCGAACGGCTTCCGAGATCAGGATGCCCAGACCCGCCAGGCCCGTCGGGTGGAACTGGTGGAACTCCATGTCCTCCAACGGAAGTCCCTTGCGGAAGACGATGCCCAGCCCGTCGCCGGTCAGCGTGTGCGCGTTGGACGTCGTCTTGTACATCCGGCCCGATCCGCCGGTGGCGAAGACGATCGCCTTGGCGTGGAATACGTGAATGTCACCAGTGGCCAGCTCATAGGCGATGACGCCGGTCGCTACCGGGCCGGCCGCGGTTTGCGTCATGGCGATGTCGAGTGCGTAGAACTCGTTGTAGAACTCGACGTCGTGCTTGACACAGTTCTGGTACAGCGTCTGCAGGATCATGTGCCCGGTGCGGTCTGCGGCGTAGCACGCGCGGCGTACTGGAGCCTTGCCGTGATCGCGGGTGTGCCCGCCGAAACGGCGCTGATCGATGCGGCCTTCCGGGGTTCGGTTGAACGGCATCCCCATCTTTTCGAGATCGAGCACCGCGTCGATGGCTTCCTTGGCCATGATCTCGACGGCATCCTGGTCGGCCAGGTAGTCACCGCCCTTAACGGTGTCGAACGTGTGCCACTCCCAGTTGTCCTCTTCGACGTTGGCCAGTGCGGCGCACATTCCTCCCTGCGCCGCACCGGTGTGACTGCGTGTCGGGTACAGCTTGGTCAGCACCGCGGTGCGGGCGCGCGGGCCCGCCTCGACCGCAGCGCGCATCCCGGCCCCGCCTGCGCCGACGATGACGACGTCGTGTCGATGTTCTTGAATCAAGGTTGTCGTCTCCTTCTAACGATCAGAAAAGATCAAGAGATGGTCGCGTCGAAGGTCAACAACACGTAGGTACCCAGGACCAGCGTGAACGTCATCGACAGCGCCAGCAGGGTGTTGAGCCAGAACTTGGTGGAGTCCTTGCGGGCATAGTCGGCGATGATCGTGCGCATTCCGTTGCCACCATGAAGTTGTGCCAGCCACAGCAACAGCAGGTCCCAGATCTGCCAGAACGGGGACGCCCAGCGCTGCGCGACGTAGTTGAAGTCGATGCGGTACACACCGCCGTCCCAGATCAATCCGATGAACAGGTGCCCCAGGGCCAGGAAGATGAGCACCACTCCCGAGAACCGCATGAACAGCCAGGTGTATTTCTCGAAATTGGGCATCCGGCCGGGGCGCCGCGGCGCCCGCGGGTTGTCCAGGCTCGCCGGCCGGTCGTGACTGCGCTGCATGACCGGTGCCGGACCACCTCGGTCGCTGATGTGGTCGTAGGGGTTCTCGCCCCTCGCGCCGCCGCTCACAGGAACCGCTCCGCCATGTGCATGCCGATCACGCCGAGGGCTGGGATGAAGACCGCCAGCCAGACGCCCGCGACGATCCACAACATCAGCCTTTGGTACTTCGGTCCGTGTTGCCAGAAGTCGATCAGGATGACGCGCACCCCGTTGAGGGCGTGAAAGAGTACCGCGGCGACCAGGCCGATCTCCATCAGGCCGACGATCGGGGTCTTGTAGGTGTCGACCACCTCGTTGTAGGCCTCCGGGCTCACCCGCACCAGGGCAGTGTCGAGCACGTGGACGAACAGGAAGAAGAAGATGGTCGCACCGGTGATGCGGTGCAGCACCCAGGACCACATGCCCGGATCGCCGCGGTAGAGCGTCCGTCTTCGCGATTGGGCTCGCGGAGCGGGTAGGTCCCCGCTTCCGGGTGTCAGACTGGATGTCTGAGTACTCATCTGGCCTCCAACGCCATCGGTGGACACTCGGGGCTGGGGTCCACAGGCTGGGTCCGGAACGCTTCCCCGAACCTCGGGGCGACTCTAAACCCACGTCATACTGCTCATCGAACTACCGTTAGCCGATCGTAGTGCTCAATTCGCAAAAGTTGGCGTTACCTGTCAAAAAGTGACATCGGCGGACGAAATTGCGGAATGTAGTCGGCAGTATGCTTGAAGGAGCTGTGATGACCGAGGACATTGATTGGAAATCGCTGCGAGAGAAGGCATTTGAGATGTCCGCTGTGGCGTACGCGCCGTATTCCGCTTTCCCGGTGGGCGCGGCGGCGCTGGTGGACGATCTCCGAGTGGTTGCCGGATGCAATGTGGAGAACGTCTCCTACGGTTTGAGCCTATGTGCGGAGTGCGCGGTGGTTTGCGCTCTGCAGTCCTCCGGCGGCGGCCGGCTGGTCGCACTGTCCTGCGTGGACGGGGCGGGCCACACGTTGATGCCGTGCGGGCGGTGCCGCCAGCTGCTCCTCGAACACGGTGGTCCCGACCTGCTCATCGACCACCCGCAGGGGCCGCGGGCGCTGTCGGGGCTGCTACCGGACGCCTTCGGCCCCGAGGATCTAGCCCGGGTCCGGGGGACATGACCGTCTTTGATGCTCCGACGGTCATCCGTACCAAGCGCGACGGTGGCGTCCTGTCGGACGAGGCCATCGATTGGGTGATCGACGCCTACACCAGCGGACGCGTCGCCGACTCGCAGATGTCGGCGCTGCTGATGGCGATCTTTCTGCGCGGCATGACCAACGCCGAGATCGCTCGCTGGACCGCCGCGATGGTCGATTCGGGGGAGCGGCTCGACTTCTCCGATCTGCGCCGGTCCGAGGCTCCCAGCAAGCCGCTGCGGTTGGTCGACAAGCACTCCACGGGCGGGGTTGGGGACAAGATCACGATTCCGTTGGTGCCCGTCGTCATGGCATGTGGAGCAGCGGTGCCCCAGGCTGCCGGACGGGGGCTTGGCCACACCGGCGGCACGCTGGACAAATTGGAGTCCATTCCCGGATTCACCGCCGAGCTCACCAATGCCCAAATCCGCCAGCAACTCTGCGACCTCGGGGCGGCGATCTTCGCCGCCGGTGAACTGGCACCCGCCGACCGCAAGCTCTACGCGCTGCGCGACGTCACCGCCACCACCGAGTCCCTCCCGCTGATCGCCAGCTCGGTGATGAGCAAGAAGATCGCCGAGGGTACCGGCGCGCTGGTCCTGGACACCAAAGTGGGCTGCGGGGCCTTCCTGCCGACTGAGTCGGAGTCTCGCGAGCTGGCCCGCACGATGGTGGAGCTGGGCACCGAGCACGGGCTGCCCACCCGTGCGCTGCTCACCGACATGAACACCCCGCTGGGCCGAACCGTCGGCAATGCCATCGAGGTGGTCGAATCGCTGGAGGTGCTCGCCGGTGGCGGACCCGACGACGTGGTCGAGCTGACGCTGGCGCTGGCCCGAGAGATGCTCGACATCGCCGGGCTGGACGCCGTCGACCCGGCGCAGACCTTGCGCGACGGGTCTGCGATGGACCGGTTCCGGGCGCTCGTCGCGGCACAGGGCGGTGACCTGTCCGGGCCGCTACCCGTTGGGGCGCACTCCGAGACCGTGACGGCCACCGGTGGTGGCACGATGGGCGACATCGACGCGATGGCAGTGGGGCTTGCGGTGTGGCGGCTCGGGGCGGGCCGCTCCGAGCCGGGCCAGCGGGTTCAGTCCGGCGCCGGGATGCGGATTCACCGCAGACCTGGCGAGCCGGTCGCCCCGGGCGAACCGCTGTTCACCCTGTACACCGACACCCCGCAGCGACTGCCGGCCGCGCTGTCGGAACTCGAGGGCGCGTGGAGCGTGGGCCCGACCTCGGCTGACCGCCCGCCCCGTCGGCCGCTCATCATCGACCGAATCGTGTGAGGAGCACCCCGTGACGACACCGTTGACCCTGGACAACATCCGCAGAGCGCCCAAGGCGCTGCTGCACGACCACCTGGACGGCGGGCTGCGGCCCGCGACGGTGCTCGAGTTGGCCGACGAACACGGCTACGACGGGCTGCCGGCCACGGAGGTGGATGCGCTGACGACGTTCTTCCGGAACGCCGCCCACAGCGGGTCGCTGGTGCGCTACCTGGAGCCGTTCACCCACACCGTCGGCGTCATGCAGACACCGGAGGCGCTGCATCGGGTCGCCCACGAGTGCGTCGAGGACCTCGTCGCGGACAACGTCGTCTACGCCGAGATTCGGTTCGCACCCGAACTGCACATCGACGGTGGGCTGTCGCTGGACGAGGTCGTGGACGTGGTGCTGGCCGGTTTCGCGGCCGGTGAGAAGGCCGCCCGCGCGCGTGGGCGCACCGTTGTGGTTCGCTGCCTGGTGACCGCCATGCGGCACGCAGCCCGGTCTCGCGAGATCGCCGAGCTGGCCATCCGCTTCCGAGACAAGGGCGTGGTGGGGTTCGACATCGCCGGCGCCGAGGCGGGGTATCCGCCCACCCGGCACCTGGATGCCTTCGAGTACATGCGAGGCAACAACGCCCGGTTCACGATTCA
>CAZCHU010000106.1:0-1847 GCA_964498215.1 uncultured Mycobacterium sp.
AAACGCTCGACACCATCGAGTCGGGAGTCTTTGCCGACCTCCCGTCGCGGTCAGGCGACGATAGTCACACCAGGAGCGCCACGGACGCCGGCACTGTGCGTCCCATGCCGCTGGCTTCGACCGAGCCATCCTGATCAGGGCGCTGCCCGCAGAGTTCGGCATAGCAACCCCGGCTACCAGGCTGGCACTCAAATACAGACAGTTGCGTCCCTGCCGGCTTTTTTGGCTTGATACATGGCGGCGTCTGCGCGCGCGGTCATCGTCGATACCGATTCGCCGCGAACGGCCAACGTGGCACCGACGCTCAGGGTCACATGGATGGTGGTCCCGGAGTACCGGATTGGCGCGGCGACACACCATCGGATCTTTTTGGCGATCTGTTCGACCTCGGCGAGGCCATGGACGTTAGGCAGCAGCACCAGCATTTCGTCACCACCGGTGCGACCCACGGTGTCTCCGTGGCGAACGCATTCGCGGATCCGATCCGCCACCGTAGCGAGCACCACGTCGCCGACGGCATGTCCCCAGGTGTCGTTGACCGCTTTGAAATGGTCTACATCGCAGAACAACACGCCTAGTTCTGTCCCAGGGGTTCGAGAGCAGTCGACTGCGGACTCCAAGCGCCGGATCGTCTCGGCGCGGTTGACCAGGCCCGTCAGAGTGTCGATGTGGGCCAACCGTTCCAGTTGCCGCTGCGCTTCGACCTGCGCAGTGATGTCTCGGGCAATTGCTGAGAACCCGATGATCCCATCGCTGGCGTTGCGCAGCGCGAAGACGTTGACCGTGACATCGATCAGGGTTGCGTCCGCACGCAACCACTGGGTGCCGTAGGGTTCGGCGCGCCCACCGCCCCTGATTTCATCCAACGCGTTGTCGAACATTTCTCGGGAAGCCGACGGCATCAAAGATCGCACGGGTTGACCGACGATCCCCGAAACCGGATGACCGAGCAGTCGATCTGCACCGGGGTTGCACGTTTCAATCACCCCGCCCGTGGTCATCGAGATGATGGCGTCGTCGGAGGACTGCACGACAGTGGCCAGGCGGGCTTCGGCTTGCCGGGCGGAGTGAAGTTCCGTGACGTCTGCAATCGTCGCAGACACGTACTGGGTCTCTCCGATGCGCAATGGGCCCAGACTCACCTGAACCGGGAACTCTGTACCGTCTCGACGCGCCGCGAAGAGATCCAGGCCGGCGCCCATCTGCCTGACGTTGGGTTCCGCGAAATAGTCGGCGCGGTGTTGAACGTGGTTGCCGTGGAATCGGGACGGCAGGAGCATTTCAATTTCCCTACCGAGAAGATCCTCGCGTGCATAACCGAACAACCGGCCGGCTTGAGCGTTGGCGAGCATGATGCGCCCATCGGGACCCACGATGAACATGGCGTCCGGGGCCAACTCCAGCAGCGCGTAGAACGCGTTGGAGGTGCGGTGAAGATCGGCGTCCAAGTCCCGCAACACCTTCGCGCAGCCCACTGGCGAACCGCCCGCATCCCGGATCAGGTGCCCGACCACCTCAGCAGCCGCGTGTTCCGCGGTCACGGCCTGGCCCCCGCGCCGAATCGCTCGGCGAAATTCGGCATCAATACCTCACCAACACTTGAACGTCTGCTATTTCCGGATTGCCTTAAATAAGAATAACCGTTTGCTGGTAATTTGGTAAGCCCAGGCATATTAGGTAACTGGAATTATGTTTAGTAACTAGAGTTATCAAATGGTAACTAAACTTATTAATGTGTCATAGCTGAGAGTGCACCAGACCGCGCGAATGCCACACGGCAGCCAGCCGCCTGAGGCGTGGAGCGGGCCACCCGGCGAGGTTGAAGGCGCGCGTTCGGCAACGTCGAT
>CAZCHU010000106.1:1947-11546 GCA_964498215.1 uncultured Mycobacterium sp.
AGGCGTGGAGCGGGCCACCCGGCGAGGTTGAAGGCGCGCGTTCGGCAACGTCGATGAAAAAATACTCAAGATGCCGGACCAGCGATCCACAGCCGACATTAGGGTTACCCGAAGGTGTCACTCTGGGTCACCACCTCGAATCAAGGAGTCCTCTGCACATGGCCTTAAAACGAAGCAAGCATCTGGGTGATGAAACCGACCGGAGGCAATGGGTCGAACTACGCGAAGGGGAGGACGCGGCGAAGTTGCGTACGTTCCCCGTGTTCGCGAAGTTCTCAGATGACGATCTGCAGCGGTTGGTCCAATCTGCGCACCACGATTCGATGTCCGGACCGTGGCCGCTGATACATGAGCAGACGCCGGCAGACTCTTGTTTCATCCTGCTCAGCGGTGAGGTAGGGGTGTACGTCGGCCGTGAGCACGTTGCCACCTTGGGCCCCGGCGAGGTGATCGGCCATTCCGCGATCAAGAGCGGCGCCTTGCGTACGGCGACCGTCACGACGACGGGACCGGCCGAGGTGCTGCGCATCGAGAGCGAGGATCTCGTCGGCCTGCTTGACGAGATACCTGCGATGCGTGCGGCCATCGATGAAACTCTTGCTCGGCACACGCCTCCCACCCTTACCGATCCGCAAGCGCATGAGGGACCGACGACTGCAAAGGTCAACGCCTCTGTCCCGACCGAACTGGTCCATCGTTTTGAGGAGGCCGCCAAGGCCGCGCAAGTCAGCGTCGCCGCCGCACTTGAGGAGGCGCTCACTCAGTGGATCGAGCGCAAAGCCTGAGGCGGGTGGAAAAAACCCGTCAGGTGTCGTCGTAGTTCACGGCGACGACCGGTGTCGTCGGATGTGACTGGCACGTGAGGATGTAGCCGGCTTCGAGATCTGCCGGGCCCAGAGCGAAGTTCTGATCCATCTCCACCTCGCCTGTCACCAGCTTGGCCCGGCAGGTGCCGCACGCACCGCCCATGCAGGCGTAGGGCGTGTCGCTGCGCCGCTGCAGCGCGCCTTCAAGAATCGAATCGCCGGGGTCTAGCTCGAAGGTCTCCTGCCGCCCGGACAGTGTGAAGGTGACGGTCGCGGCCCCATACCCGCGATCGGCCGCCGGTGCAGTGCCGTAGCCGAAAAACAGCTCCAGGTGAATCCGTTCGGTGTCGGCGCCCTGCTCGATCAACGTGTCACGCACAGCAGTGGACATTTCCAGCGGGCCGCAGATGAACCATTCGTCCACGCTGTCCGGACGCAGGCTGCCCGTCAGCCACCGGCGCAGTTTTTCCTGGTCGATTCGGCCCCGCAGATCCGGGGTGTGCAGAGGTTCGTTGGACAGCACGTGCAGGATCTCCAGCCGGTCGGCATAGCGCGACTCCAGATGGTCAAGCTCGGCGCGGAACATCGTCGACTCTCTGGTGCGGTTGCCGTAGATCAACGTAAAGCGACTCTCGGTCTCGATCTCCAGCGTCGTCGCCAGGATGGACAGCACCGGGGTGATCCCGCTTCCCGCCACCACCCCTACGTAATGCTTCCGGTTCAGCGGATTCAATGGGGTTCCGAACCGACCGGTGGGCGTCATCAACTCAAGGACGTCGCCGGCCCTGAGATCCTTGGCCACAAACGTCGAGAAAGCGCCGCCGCGGATGTGTTTGACCGCGATGCGCAACTGAGCCCTGGTCGCCGGGGCGCAGATCGAGTAGTTGCGGCGGATTCCTTCGCCGCCTGGGCCGGTACACACCGTCACATGCTGGCCAGGCTCGAAACGAAACGCATCTCGAAGCCCTTCGGGGACCGCGAAGGTCACGAGGGTGCTGTCGGCAGTGATGGGATCCACCGAGGCGACCGGGATGCGGTGCGGCACCGCATGCGGTGCGTCCGAGCGGGCAGGCATCCGGACCGGCAACAGACGGGCGAGTTTGCCGTTGAGCTTCTCCCATTCCCGGTATTCGTCGGGATTCAATTGCTGGCCAAAGACCGTGGAGATCGCCGGGTTACGTTCCAGGTAGGCCTCCTCGTTGCGCCTCCAGGTACGTAGGTAGCGGTAGAACGGCACTGACGGGTGCAGGTGGTGCACCAGGTGGTAGTTCTGCGAGAGCAACACCGGGGTGAACAGCCATTCCGCACCGACCCGGTTGCGGGTCGCCTGGTAGCGGTTGGTGCGCTGGGTGTTCTCCAGCCCGTGGTGAGGCAACCAATCAAACCACCAGGCCAATACGGTGAGTCCGATGCGTTGCGGGATCAAGAAGACCACCGCCAGCGCCCAGAAGTTCCCGGTGACGATAGCGACTGCCAGGCCAGTGAGACTCAAGACGAACATCAACACGGTCTCGGTAACCTCGGCAACCGGGCGGCTACGCGCGCGAGGAAGGTAGTACTTCATGTAGTGGTACTCGACTAGTGGCCAGCGAAACGGTAATAGCCACAGCGGGCCGTGCGAGGCGAACGTGTCCGGGTCCTCATCGTCGTCATTGGCGTGACGGTGATGCTGGATATGGATGAAACCGAACGACGGGAAAGCAACCACCGGCCCGACGAAAAGCCATGCCAGCCGCCCGAACAGCCCGTTCACCCAACGCTTCGAGCTGATCGAATAGTGCGATGCATCGTGTACGACGGTAAACATCACAAACGTCACCGCCGCGTTGACCGGGATCGTGACCCAGACCGGCACCCAATCGTTGAGATAACCGATCGTGGACAGCACGAATGAGCTCAACGCACCGAGGAAAATCCCGACAGTTGGCAATGCCAGCTTGGGTACCGATTCACCGGGATCCGGTAGCGCGTGACGTGCGGACGACCCTGACGTTCCTTGGCCTACGGCGTCGATGGTCGACATGGCGAGGTTGAACCTCCTATGGAATTATTCCTAGCACCATGGCCTCTGACCTGCTGGAATATGGTGGAGCTAAGGGGATTCGAACCCCTGACCTTCTCGATGCGAACGAGACGCGCTACCAACTGCGCCATAGCCCCTGATGTCGGTAGCAGGCTACCAGCAGCCCCTTACCGGCTGAAATCGAAAGCTATTGCCCCGCGGCCCGCGGCAGGTCGTAATGGCGAGCGAACGCGACGTACTCGAGATGCTCGAACTCGGGATCTTCGTCGTCAATCTCGAGCACGGCTGCGCCCGGTCGGCGCAACCGCGCGGGCACCACATCGAATTCCTGGTCGGCGGTGTTCTCCACGCCCAGCCGAGCCCTGGCGACCCGCTGAGCGCGACGACGACGCACCTGCGCCTCGATTCGCGTCTGTCGACGAAGGTAGGCCAGATAGAGGGCGGTGACCGCGCCCACCGAACCACATAGCCACCACATGGCAGATGACCAGGTGAATGCCGCGACCGCGCTGGTGAGTAGGAGCACAGCCATCACCGTCAGGGTCCGCGCCCGGAACCGGTATTTTCTTGCCGTGACGGCCTCGGCGGTTGTCGACTCGTAGCGACGCCGGCGAGAGGCACTCATCGAATCGGCGATGCGCAGGTCGGCTTCCGACGGCGCCTCCAAACCGGAGGAGTCCGCCACGTACTCGTATTCGTCGTCGTCGCGATACTCGTCGTCGTCGAGCCCGTCAGCGTCGTCCTCGTAGTCCGATTCGACATCGTCGGCGTCGTTGATGTGATCCGTTTCGTCGGGTTCGCTGAATTCCAAAGTCAGCTCGTCACTTTCGGCTGCGGCCGACGGCTTGTCCTCGGACACCATCTTTCCGGCGGGCAGTGCGCCGGAATCCTCCACCACATCCACATCGAGGTACTCGGTGTCCTCGTCGACATCGTGAGCTGCAGAGGCGACCATGACCACCGATCGGCTCGGCGCCTGGTCAGCGAGGTCATTGAGCTCATCGTCGACGTCCTCCTCGCGCGGACGCCAGTCCGGATCGCTGCGATGCCCCGACGCGGGCCCGCGGCGCCGGCGAAGCCGCGCAGCAGGGCCGCTGTTGAGCACCCGCGTCGCCAACGCGACGTCGCTGGTGCGGCGGACAGCCTCGCGCTTGTTGATCAACATCGGGACCAACACGAACAGCCAGAGGACGACAAGGGAGATCCAGAGGAGAGATTGGGGGATGCTTGGCATAGCGCCTGCTCCTTTCCCCATCAGGCTAGGTCTGTGACCAGCGCATCCGTCGGCGGCGCGCCGAAGACAATTACACACCTGTAATTCGCTGGCGGCAAGCACCAAACGCCACATATGTCACATCAGTAACACTGGGCACCGAGGTTTGGCGTCGTCAGGCCCACGAAGCGTGGCCCGCGCGGACCAACGCGGAGGCCACCGACCCGTTCAATTCCTCGACGGTGATCGCCACCAGCAGGTGGTCACGCCAGGCGCCGTCGACGTCGAGGTAGCGCTTCAGCAGGCCTTCCTCACGGAATCCGGCCTTTGCCAGGACTGCGCGGCTCGCCGCGTTCTCCGGACGCACCGTGGCCTCCACGCGGTGCAACATCACGGGGCCGAAACAGTGATCCAGGCCCAACGCCAACGCCGCGGTTGCGACGCCGCCACCGATCGACCCACTGGTGACCCAGTACCCGATCCACGCTGAACGCAGCGCACCGTGCGTCACGTTTCCCACGGTGAGTTGGCCGACGAACTGTCCGTCGAGTTCGATCATGTAGGGCAACATTCTGCCCTTACGGGCTTCGGCACGCAGCCCCGAACACAGCGAAGGCCAGGATGAAACAGAGTGTCGCACTTCCCAACTGAGCTCGGTCGAGGGCTCCCAGGGTTCGAGGTGCGCGCGGTCGGCCAGCCGAGTTCTGCTCCATTGCGCAGCGTCGCGAAGGCGGACTGGGCGCAGCCGAACCAGCCCAGCGGAAACACGCAACGGGCCGACCGGCAGAGGCCATCCCGGATGTTGCGATCGGGAGTTCCACAGGTTGATCACGGCGGCCATTCCGCAGTTCAGCCGCGCTGCGCCAAGAACGAAACGTCCACAACCTCGCCGGTGCGGATCTGATCCGCGTCGGTCGGGACGACGACCAGACAGTTTGCCTCGGCGAGGGTCGCCAACAGATGTGACGACGCGCCGGGCGCCCCGCCCAGCGCTTGCACGAGGTATTCGCCGGTGTCCTGGTCACGCATCAGTTGCCCACGCAGGTATCCCTTGCGGCCGGCCACCGAGCTGATGGGCGACAGCGCTCGAGCCTGGACGACACGCCGTGTCGGCTGCCGTTTACCCAGCGAGAGCCGGATCAACGGACGAACCATCACCTCGAACACCACCAACGCACTGACCGGATTGGCGGGCAGCAGGAAGACTGGAACCCGCTCGGGTCCCAGCTGCCCGAAGCCCTGCACCGACCCCGGATGCATGGCAATACGTGTGACCTCCATTTCGCCGAGCTGTGCGAGCACCGACCGCACGCCCTCGGCCGCTGCCCCGCCCACCGCACCGGCAATCACCACTGCCTCGGCACGGTTCAACTGGCCTTCCACGATCTCGCGTAATTTTTTGGGCTCGGTCGTCACGATGCCGACACGGTTGACCTCCGCACCCGCATCCCGCCCCGCGGCCGCCAGCGCGTAGGAGTTCACGTCGTAAACCTGACCATTGCCCGGGCTGCGGGATATGTCGACCAGCTCGCCGCCCACACACAAGACCGACAGCCGCGGCCGCGGGTGTACGAGGACACGCTCACGCCCCACAGCGGCAAGCAAGCCGACCTGCGCCGCACCGATGACGGTGCCGGACCGCACCGCGACGTCGCCAGGCTGCACGTCATCCCCGGTGCGACGCACGTAGGCACCCGAGCGAACCCCCCGCAAAACCCTGACTCGCGCCTGGCCGCCGTCGGTCCAGCGCAACGGCAGGACCGCATCGGCCAAAGTCGGCATCGGCGCACCGGTCTGCACCCGCGCCGCCTGCCGCGGCTGCAATCTACTCGGGGTCCGTGCGCCGGCCTCGATCGTGCCCATCACCGGCAGACTGATTTCGCGTCCCGACGTCGGTTCGGCGTCATCATCGCGAGCGCCCTCGGAGCCGCCGACGCCCAGGACATCGACGCTGCGAACCGCGTATCCATCGATAGCCGCTTGGTCGAATCCAGGGAGTGGACGCTCAGTCACCACCTCTTCGGCGCACATCAAGCCTTGCGCTTCGGCGATCGCCACGCGCACCGGCCGTGGGGCCACCGCTGCAGAAGCTACCCGAGCCTGCTGCTCCTCCACCGAACGCAAATCACGCCTTTCTCCCGTTCACAAGGACCCGGCCGACAGGCTGAGACCGAGCGTCCCGCCGATGGGTCGGCGTTACGGCCGCTAGTCCTCGGTCGTACCGTCAGCGAGCCCCAATCGTTCAACCAGCCACTCGCGCAACTCGGGCCCGTAATCTTCCCGCTCCAACGCAAAGTCAACCGCGGCCTTCAAATAACCGCCCGGATTTCCCAGATCATGTCGAGAACCGCGGTGTACCACCACGTGTACCGGGTGACCTTCATCGATGAGTAGCGCAATCGCGTCAGTGAGCTGCAGTTCACCGCCGGCACCGTGCGGAATCCGTTTCAGCGCGTCGAAAATGGCCCGGTCGAGGATGTAGCGACCGGCCGCAGCGTAGGGCGACGGCGCATCCTCGGCCCTGGGCTTCTCGACCATGCCGTTGACCTTGAGCACATTGGGGTTGACGGCATCGGGCACGACCTCGACGTCGAACACGCCGTAGGCGCTGATGTGCTCCTTGTCCACCTCGATCGCGCACAGCACCGAGCCGCCACGTTTGGCCCGCACCTTCGCCATCGTTTCCAACACCCCGGTGGGCAGCACGAGGTCGTCGGGCAGCAACACTGCTATCGCGTCCTCATCGGGGGCCAGGTGGGACTCCACACAGCTGACCGCGTGCCCAAGTCCGAGTGGCTCGGTCTGGATCGCTGACTCGACTTTGATCAACGCAGGTGCGCGTCGAACCTTCTCGAGCATCGATGCCTTGCCCCGCGCCTCCAGCGTTCCCTCCAGGACCAGATCCTCGACGAAGTGCGCGACCACGCCGTCCTTACCCTCAGAGGTGACGATGACCAGCCGTTGGGCACCGGCTTCGGCTGCCTCTGCGGCAACCAATTCGATGCCCGGCGTGTCGACGACAGGCAGCAATTCCTTGGGCACCGTCTTGGTGGCGGGCAGAAAACGTGTTCCCAGCCCCGCCGCGGGCACAACTGCGGTGTAAGGCATCGAAACGTCAGGCCGATTCATCGTTCACACATTAACCTCTCTGCGTTGGTTGTTCCCTATCCACCCGGCCTCGGAGGGCTTCGCGTGCTGTCCACAAAAGCACAGCTGAGGACCGAGATCCTCGCCGCCCGCCGGTTGGTGGCCCGCCAAGCACGCGACGCCGAGGCAGACTCGCTCGCCGCCCAGCTCGCGATGTTCGTCGACCCTGGTCAGACAGTGTGCGCACACGTCCCGACCGGCTCCGAACCTGGCTCCCAGGAACTGATCGACGCTTTGGTGCGCCGCGACGTCGTCGTTCTCCTTCCTATCGCCCGCCAGCACGCCGACGGCACACCGCTACCACTGAAGTGGGCCCGGTACCGGTGTGGCGAACTAGTTGATGCCCCGTTTGGCCTGCGCGAACCCGCGCCGCCCTGGGCGCCGGCCGCCGCGGTGGCCGACGCGGCGGTCGTGGTGGTGCCCGCGCTGGCGGTCGACCGACGAGGCGTGCGACTGGGTCGCGGCGCGGGCTTCTACGATCGGACTCTCAGGCACGCCGACCCTGACGCCGCACTCGTCGCCGTGGTACGTGACGACGAGTTAGTCAACCGCCTCCCCGCTGAACCACACGACGTGCCCATGACTCACGTGCTGACGCCGAGCCAGGGTGTGATCGCGCTGAGGGAATGACCTCACCCGCCTGGCGGTTCTAGCACTTGAGCCGGTAGAGTGCTAACAAGTTTGTCCACCGTGGAGGGTTTTCGTGCCTACCTATTCCTATGCGTGCACCGAATGCGACAACAAGTTCGATGTCGTGCAGTCATTCACCGATGACTCGATGACGGAATGCCCCAGCTGCGACGGACGGCTGCGCAAGTTGTTCGGAAAAGTGGGAGTCGTGTTCAAGGGCAGCGGCTTCTATCGCAATGACAGCCGCGAGTCCGGCAACCCGGCCAAGAAATCCGATACGAGTAGTTCGAGTAAGAGCGCGGATTCCTCGTCCGCCAGCTCGTCGGAGAAGTCGAGTTCCTCGGATTCCAGCTCATCAGCCACGTCGAGTTCGTCAGACAAATCGAGCAGTTCCTCTAGCGGCTCGTCGACGCCGGCATCCGCGACGCCCAAATAGACGTTATCCACAGCCGCGAAATCGCCGCCTGACCCGCGCCTGTGAGCGCTCTAACCTGGTCTGGTGGGGAATTCGCTCGACCCATCACCGCTTGATCGGCTTGCCCGTATCGTGCGCCCCGATTGGTCCCGTACGGTGGCAGCCCGTCGAGCACTCGCGGGCGCCCTGGTGGTTCTAGCCGCGGTTGCAGCGTGGCGGGACGACCCGCGGGCAGACCACACCGAGGTTGTCGTCACCGCTCGCGACCTGTCGCCGGGCACCGAACTCACCGCCAACGACGTCCGGCTCGTAACCCAGAAGGCATCCACCATTCCCGATGGTTCACACACCGATGTGGCCTCGGTGGTCGGTGCCACATTGGCCGGGCCGGCGCGCCGAGGTGAGGTGGTTACCGACGTGCGCCTGCTGGGGCCGCGGTTGACAGAAACTGCCGCTGGCCCGGACGCCCGCATCGTGCCCCTGCCGTTGGCCGACGCTTCGCTCGTGGACCTGGTAAGACCCGGGGACATTGTCGATATCGTGGCCGCACCAGCATCCGCCGACAGTCGAGAAAGCGCCCGACTACTCGCCACCGACGCGGTCGTCGTGCTGGCTTCCGCCAAAGGCGCCAGCGCGACCGCGGGCGGGGGCGGTCGAGTCGTGCTGGTGGCGTTACCGGCTCACGCAGCGAAGACCGTCGCCAGTGCTGCGCTGGTGCAATCCATCACGCTGACACTGCATTAGCCCACCCGAGGCGCTTCCTATCTAAGCGCCTGCATCACCACACGTGGCCCGCACCGGCATCATGCGATCTGCCCTGCTTGCACTGCGGGCCAGACCTCGTCTTGGGGTTGAAGCTGCCGCGCCACGGGTTCGACGGCGACAGACCGACAGCCTGCCAACCATCTGACCCGACCCAGCTAGGCCCGGCCTCCTTAGCGGTCTGTTTCGGTGCGCCCATCTCTGGGGTGTGAGTGGACGCGGTGTTGAGCGTGCCGGTGCCGACTTCGCAGTACTTCGCACCCGAGGTGGAATCCGCCTGACGCGAGCTCACCGATCCGTTTCCGCCCACCCGGTCCATGCCAGGATCGTTGGGGTTCGCGCCGGCGATCCCCGACCCGGATGTCAGGGCAACGAAGCTGACGGCTACTACGCCAGCACCGAGGGCACCGAGCTTTGTTGATTTCTGGCTAGCGGCGACCATCGTCCTCGCCCCTCTCTGCTGCGAGGACAACCAATCGTGGCGATCTCGCGCGCGTTTTCGGATGTGGAAAATTGCGGGAAGAACCAGAACTCTACCACGGAGAAATCATCGCGTTTACCGCATTCGGACCATGGATCGAGAACATAAGAGACAAATTAGAT
>CAZCHU010000107.1:0-11545 GCA_964498215.1 uncultured Mycobacterium sp.
GCGCCAGCATGTGGTTCCGCTCGTACTTCGGGGTTCCGTCGTCGATCACCGCGCCGGACGGGCGGCCGGTCAACGCGCTGCGGGGCTTCCTGGACAACGTCGCGACACTGATCGCTCGTGAGCGACCACACCGACTGGTGGTGTGTCGTGACGACGACTGGCGCCCGCAGTGGCGCGTCGACCTGATCCCGTCCTACAAGGCGCAACGGGTCGCCGAGCAGAGCCCCCTGGACGAACCTGACGTCGAAGAAGTGCCCGACGATCTCACCCCTCAGGTCGACATGATCCTCGAGCTTCTTGATGCATTCGGGATCGCCACAGCAGGGGCGCCGGAAGCCGAGGCCGATGACGTGCTGGGCACGCTCGCTGACCGGGAACGCCGTGACCCGGTCGTGGTCGTCAGCGGTGACCGCGATCTCTTCCAGGTGGTGCGCGACGAGCCCGTGCCGGTCCGCGTCCTGTATCTCGGCCGCGGGCTGGCCAAGGCAGAGACGTTCGGCCCGGTCCAGCTCGCCGAGACCTACGGAGTGCCCGTCGAACGTGCCGGACCGGCGTATGCGGAGTTGGCGCTGCTGCGCGGAGACCCATCCGACGGACTAGCCGGCGTGCCGGGTATCGGTGAGAAGACCGCGGCGACCCTGCTGGCGCAGCACGAATCGCTGGAACAGATCCTGGCCGCCAGCCGAGACCCGCACTCGGCGATGTCCAAGGGACACCGCGCCAAGCTGCTGGCCGCCGCTGACTACATCGAGAAAGCAGAGCCAGTCGTGCGGGTCGCCATCGACGCCGACGTCACGATGTCCACCGAGACCGACGCGCTTCCCCGAGCCGCCGCGCAACCGAAGAAGGTCGACGAACTCGCAGAGCGTTACGGCGTGTCGTCATCGATCGGGCGGCTGCAGAAGGCACTCGACGGCCTGCCCGGCTGAACTCGACCGCCGGACCGCCGCTACTTCGGGCGGCCGACCTCGTAGGTTCCCTCGTCATCTTGGAACGTCACCGTCACCTGGCGTTTGGTGCCGTCGATGCTGACCTCGCAGTTGAAGGTGTCGCCCTTCTTGACTGTGGGGCTCACGCCGTTGTTGCACTTGACCGCATTGACGTTCTTGGCTCCATAGCCGTTGGTCTCATCGGTGAGGATCTGTTGGACACCTGATTGGGCTGCGTCGACGTCAAGCTTCGTGGTCACGAAGAAGCCCGGCTTCCAGAAGCCGAGCACCAGCACGACGCCGATGATGACGGCAGCGAGCAGGCCGACAACCCCACCGATGACGGCCAGCGAACGCTTCGAGCTCTCCTCGGAACCCGGCGCAGGGTAGCCGGGCGGGTACTGGCCGTACTGCCCTGGTTGTTGGCCGGGTTGCCCTGGCTGCTGGCCGTAGCCCGGCTGTTGGCCATACTGCTGGCCGTACGCAGCGCCGGGCTGACCATACTGGCCGGGCGCCGGATAGCCGGCTGGCTGCTGACCATACTGCTCACCCTGCTGATACTGCTGCGGCGCATACGGCGGCGGCTGGGTGGGCTGCTGATACTGCGGGTACTGCTGCGGCGGGTACGCCGGCGGCTGCCACGATGGCTGCTCACCGCCAGCCGCTGGCGGCTGGTCAGAACCCGGGGTGGGCGGCTGCCACCCCTGATTGCCCGCCGATTCGCCCGCCGATTCCCCAGCTGGCTGCGTCGGGTCAGATCCCTGCGGTCCGCTCATTTCTCTCCTTGGTCGTCCGCGGCTGATGTGCCGGTTTCTGGCCTGCTGCCACACACTACCCCGCATCAACAGCTACGACTCCGCGCCGAACGTCGTTAATTGCACGTTTCGCGGTCGTCCGTAACGTCGGCGACGGAGCGGCGTTGCGGACCTGGTCTGCTAAGTCCAAGACCTGACGGCACCACCTCACGAAGTCACCCGCCGGCATCGGAGAACCGAGGCCAGCACTATCGGAAGCCGCCAAGGCCGAGGCCAGGTCACCGGTGCTGGCCCAGGTGTGAATCGCGGCGACGAAACCGTCGTCGGGTTCCCGGCTCTGCGCGATTCGGTGCCGCTGCTCATCGGCCCGCAATTCGGTCCACAACCTGCGGGTCTGGTTCAACGCGCTGCGCAACCGCCCGCTGGGAACGTGGGAGCCATCCGCTGGCCCGTGTCCGTCGCGGCGCGACTCGTAGAGCACAGAAGACAATGCGGCGGCCAGTTCGGCCGCGTCCAATCCCTCCCACACTCCGGAGCGCAGGCATTCGGCCACCAACAAATCGCTTTCGCTGTAGATGCGAGCCAGCAGTCGACCGTCGTCGGTCACCGTGGGGCTGGCCGAACTGCTCTCTAGCCCCGGCGTGTCCCCGCCCTGGGCAATGAATCCGCGCTCCGTCAACAGCACGACGATCCGATCGAAGGTCCGCGCCAGGGAATTCGTCGCCGCAGCGATCTTGCTGCGCAGCTGTTCGTTGTCACGTTCGATCTTGAGGTAGCGCTCGGCGATGCGCGCCTTTTCTTCGCGGTCGGGCAGGTGATGGGCGCGATGCGCCCGCACCCGCTGGCGCAGTGCGGCAAGTTCGGGATCGATGTCGGGCTCGGTTGACGGACCGCTTCTTCGCCCCCGGGCGGAGGTGATGTCACTCCGTGCGACGGCTGAGCGCAATGCCGAAGCCAGGTCGCGGCGCGCTCGCGGATTGCGGTGCTCAACCCGCTTGGGCAGCGGCATCGTACCTACGGGCCCGGCGGCATCGGAGTAGTCCGCAGACGAGATCCGGCCTGCCCAACGGTGTTCGGACAACACCAACGGCCTAGGGTCCGCATCATCACGCGCGGGTTCGAGCACCACCGCCACGCCGCTGCGGCGTCCGTGGGCAATGGTGATGATGTCGCCGCGGCGCAGCGCGTTGAGGGCATCGTTGGCCGCCTGCCGGCGCTGTAGCCGCGACGCCCGCGACTGGGCACGCTCCCGTTGCGAGATCTGAGCCCGCAATCGGGCGTAGTCGAGAATCGGCGAGTCGGGTCCGCCGAGCTCCGCTGCCAGCTCGCCGAGAAGCCGTTCTCCGCGCTCGACGCCGCGCACCAGACCGACGACCGAACGGTCGGCCTGATACTGCGCGAAGGACCGTTCCAGCAGCTCGTGTGCCTGCTCCGGACCCATTTGATGCACCAGATTGATGGTCATGTTGTAGGTGGGCGCGAACGAGCTACGCAGCGGGAAGGTCCGGGTGGACGCCAACCCGGCGACCTCGGCCGGGTCGGCGGTGCTCTCGTTCGGGGTCCACAACACGACCGCATGGCCCTCGACGTCGATGCCACGGCGCCCCGCGCGGCCGGTGAGCTGGGTGTACTCACCCGGCGTCAAGGGCATGTGTTGCTCACCGTTGAACTTGACCAACCGCTCGAGCACCACGGTGCGGGCTGGCATGTTGATCCCCAGGGCCAGTGTCTCCGTGGCGAATACAGCCTTCACCAGACCAGCGGTGAACAACTCTTCCACGGTGTGCCGGAAGACCGGCAACATGCCCGCGTGATGGGCTGCCAAGCCGCGAAGCAGCGCCTCCCGCCATTCGTGGAAGTCCAGCACAACCAGATCGGAGTCGTTGAGGTCGGCCGTTCGGCGGTCCACGATCTCGGCGATGCGGCCTCGCTCCTCCTCATTGGTCAGCCGAAGCGACGAGCGCAGGCATTGTTTGACCGCGGCGTCACATCCCGCCCGGGAGAAGATGAAGGTGATGGCCGGTAGTAGACCTCCGCGCTCGAGCACGGCGATCACGTCTGGGCGGCGGGGGGTGCGGTAGAGGCTCGGCCGGCCCGCCCGCCGCCGGTTTCGGGGCTGCCAGTCCGAGAGGCGGTCGGCTTCGCGCCGATGCGCGATGTGGCGCAGCAACTCCGGGTCTACCAGGAGATCCCGGCCCGGCTTGGCCGGGCCGGACGCCTGGTAGTCGAAGAGGTCGAGCAGTCGCTTGCCGACCATCACGTGCTGCCACAGCGGTACCGGGCGGTGCTCATCGACGACCACGGCGGTATCGCCGCGAACCGTTTGGATCCAGCCGCCGAACTCTTCGGCGTTGCTCACCGTCGCAGACAAGCTCACCAGTAGGACATCTTCAGACAGGTGCAGGATCACCTCTTCCCACACCGCGCCGCGCATTCGGTCGGCCAGGAAATGCACTTCGTCCATCACGACATAGGAGAGCCCTTGCAACGCAGGGGAATCCGCGTAGAGCATGTTGCGTAAAACTTCGGTCGTCATGACCACGACGTCGGCGTCGCCGTTGATGGCCTGGTCGCCGGTGAGCAGACCGATGCGCTGCGGCCCGTAGCGCTGCACCAGATCGCTGTGCTTCTGGTTGCTCAGCGCCTTGATCGGTGTGGTGTAGAAGCATTTCCGGCCCGCGGCCAGCGCAAGGTGCACCGCGAACTCGCCAACGACTGTCTTGCCTGCTCCTGTCGGAGCGCACACCAGCACCCCATGGCCCTGTGCCAACGCCTCGCAGGCTTGACGCTGGAAGGCATCGAGCGTGAAGGGCAGGTCTGCGCTGAACTCGGAGACGTCAGTGAGAGCGGACACCGGCGACTCAGGTCGCGTCGTCATCGACCACAACCTGTGACGACGTGGGTACGGCCGATGGCGCTTCGACGGTCTCGACCGCGCCGATCGGTTCGGCCGCGTCGTCAGCGACCTCACTGAGCCTGGCACGCCGCGCCTTTCGCAAGTCGTTCAGCCGGGCGATCTGGATGGCGACCTCCAGCAGCAGGGTCAGCGCGAGCGCCAATGCCAGCATCGAGAACGGATCCGAGCCGGGGGTGGCGAACGCTGCGAAGATGAACAATCCCATGATCAGACCTCGGCGCCACGCCTTCAGCCGCTCGTAGGTCAGCACGCCGACGAGGTTCAACATGATGATCAGCAGCGGGAATTCGAAGCTGATACCGAACACCAACAGCAGGTTGATCAGGAAGCCGAAATACTTATCCCCTGACAGGGCGGTTACCTGGACGTCGCTGCCGACCGTCAGCAGGAATCCCAACGCTTTCGAAAGCACCAGGTAGGCCAGCACCGCGCCGGCGATGAACAGCATCGCTCCCAAGGCGACGAACGACACCGCGAACCGGCGCTCCTTGTGGTACAGCCCGGGTGTGATGAATGCCCACAACTGGTACAGCCAGACCGGGCAGGCCAGAACCAGCCCCGCCGTCAGCCCCACCTTCAGACGCAACATGAACTGGTCGAACGGCCCGGTGGCCAGTAACCGACATTGGCCGTCCGGGGCGATGGTCGCACGTGCGGATTCCGGAAGAGCGCAGTACGGTCCGCGCAGCCAGTCGCCGAGGCTGGGCATCCCCAATGCCGCATGGCTGAACCAGAGGAACCCGAGGATCGTCGTGACGACGATGGCGAGCGCGCAAATCAGCAACCTGCCGCGCAGCTCGGTGAGGTGATCGACCAACGACATCGTGCCGTCAGGATTGACCCGTGAACGTCTCCGACGGGGATCGAGCTTGCTGAGGAATCCAGGTATCTGCACTTCAGGTTGCCTCGGTGCTGCTCACAGGCGCGAAGTCACGTCGCGAGCGCGCCGCCCGCGAGTGGAATTGGCCGGTCAGGCCGTGCGCTTGTCCGCCGACGGGTCGGGGGCTGCCTGCGTACCGGTGCCGCCGGCCGGGCCGGAGGCTCGCTCCGAAGAAATCTGCGTGGGCTGTGCCGAGTTGTCGGACTGAGACTCAGCCTGCATCTCCTTGATCTCGGACTTGAAGATGCGCATCGACTTCCCCAGAGAGCGCGCCGCGTCCGGGAGCTTCTTGGCGCCGAACAGCAGCACAAACACCGCGATGACGATGACCCAGTGCCAGGGTTGTAGACCACCCAATTTGGTTACCTCCAGACGTCTGCGCCGAGTCTACTCGCCCGACGAGTCGGGACCGACCCGATACGCCTCCAGGGCGGCCAGGGCAGACTGCTGGACGCGCTCGGCGAGCCGGTGCGGCTCGCCTACCCGCACGGCTGATCCAAATCCCAGGACGAAGCGTGCCATCCATTGGTCGGAGGCGTAGGTCATCGTCGCCTCACACGAGCCGTCGGGGAACTCCCGCACCAATCGCAGTGGGTAGTAGTCAAACATCCACGCCGCCGATCGATCAACGAGAAGCGTCGCGCTCGGCAGCGACGGGTCAGCGTTGTCCGGATCGAAGAGGGAGGTATCCGGGCCCGCCTGGACTGCAGGCGACGGCGGCGCCGAGGGCTCGTCGAGCACCCTCGCCTCGACGACTCGGTCAAGCCGAAACAGGCGTACTCCCTCGGCCGACCGGCACCACGCCTCCAGGTAGGTATGGTCCGCCACCAGCGCAACGCGAATCGGATCGACCACCCGACTGGAGAGCGTGTCGTGTGACGCCGAGTAGTAGTCGATCGCCAACGCCCGGTCGGTTGCCACCGCGGTGCGAACAGCCATGGCTGCCTCACTCTCGGACGGTGCAGGGTCGTCTGCGGCCGCACCTTCGGAATTGTGGCTCGCCTTACCCGTCACGGATTCGATCTTGGCGATCGCACTGCGGGCCGCCTCCGGATCGACCATCCCCGGTACGTCAGCGAGCGCGCGCAGGGCCACGAGGACGCCCGTGGCCTCAGGCGAGGTCAGCCTCAGCGGCTGGTCGATTCCCGCCGTGAAGGTGACTTCGATCGTGTCTCCGGAGAACTCGAAGTCGATCAGATCGCCCGGTCCGTAGCCCGGAAGACCGCACATCCACAATTGGTTGAGATCGTCGCGGAGCTGCTTGACACTGACGCCCAGGTCCGCGGCCGCCTCCGAATAGGTGATCCTCGGGTTTGCCTGGAAGTAGGGCACCATGTTCAACAAACGCACCAGCCGGGTACTGACCGCGGTCATACGGAATCCACCCCCCGGCCGGCCTGCGCTTCCAACCGAGCGATGACGTCTTCGCGCAGCGACGCGGGCTCCAGCACCACCGCGTCGGCCCCATAGCTGGCGATCTCCCGCGCCACCCGGTCGAACATGCCGATGTCCAGCGCGATCACCTCTCCCGCGCGCCCGCCCAGGGTCCGTGACTCCCCGGGCGTGGATCGACGGCGCAAGGCCGTAGCCCGACCGTCGGCAACCCACACCTTGGCCTGGCCCGCCGCCGGCCAGTCGCCCACCACCCGAGCAACGATCTCCCGCAGGTTGAGGTCGGCGGGCCTGCTGACCACGCCGGGCTCTCCGATCGGTGTCACTTCAGCACCGATTCGTGAGAGCCGGAACGTGCGGACCGCACCGCGGTCACGGTCGTGACCGACCAGATACCAGCGGCCGCTGTCAGTCACCACACCCCATGGCTCCACCGTGCGCAGGGTGTACGGTTCGGCTCTCGAGGGCCGGTGCGGGAACTGCACGACGTGCCCTGAGTCGATCGCGGACAACAGGATCCCGAGCACCTCTTCGGAACCCCGCAGTCCGGGTAGCGCAGCTGTCGAGGTGATAGCGATATCGGCGTCCCCGGCTTCGATGTCTATTCCAGCCGCCCGCAACTTCAGCAGGGCACCCTGGGTCGCGGTGATGAGTTCGGGTGACTCCCACAGCTGCGTCGCTACCGCCACCGCGGCCGCCTCGTCGGCGGTGAGCTGTACGGCGGGCAGCGCATAGGCCTCGCGGTTGATCCGATAGCCCTCGATCGGATCCGTCTGCGACACCCGCCCAGTCTCCAGCGGAATTCCCAGGTCGCGCAGTTCGTTCTTATCGCGTTCGAACATCCGGGAAAACGCCTCGTCGCTGACGTCGTCGGAATAACCGGACACAATTTCACGGATACGGTCGGCGGTGATGAACGTGCGTGTGGACAACAGCGCGATGACGAGGTTCATCAGCCGTTCGACTTTGGAGATCCCCACGGGTTAGAGCTTAAGGGGCATCGAGGATCGCCAGCGCGTCAGCTGATCACATGCTCGCGATGAGCCGGTTGACCCGCTCGTCGACAGATCGGAATGGATCCTTGCACAACACGGTGCGCTGTGCCTGGTCGTTCAATTTGAGGTGCACCCAGTCGACGGTGAAGTCACGGCCCGCCTCCTGCGCAGCGCTGATGAACTCACCCCGCAGCTTCGCTCGCGTCGTCTGTGGCGGAGTGTCGACGGCGGCGTCGATCTCGTCGTCGGTGGTGATCCGCGCCGCGAGGCCCTTGCGTTGCAGCAGGTCGAACACTCCGCGACCCCGCTTGATGTCGTGATATGCCAGATCGAGCTGGCTGATCTTCGGGTCGGACAGCTCCATGTTGTAGCGGTCCTGATACCGCTCGAAGAGCTTGCGTTTG
Source organism: uncultured Mycobacterium sp. (assembly GCA_964498215.1). Lineage (GTDB taxonomy): Bacteria > Actinomycetota > Actinomycetes > Mycobacteriales > Mycobacteriaceae > Mycobacterium. Next base: position 8,273 of record CAZCHU010000107.1, read on the forward strand.
ATCACCCAGTCAATCTCGGTGTCAACCTTGGCGAAGTCCTGGCTTTCCACCGCGTCGAGTTGACGACCCCATAACTCGACGACCTGGGAGATCTGCTCGTTCGGTTCGCGGGTCTGCAAGTAGTCCACCGCGCGGGAGTAGTACTCCCGCTGGATTTCCAGTGCGCTGGCCTGCCTGCCACCGGCCAGCCGCACCGGCCGGCGACCAGTGAGATCGTGGCTGACCTCGCGGATCGCGCGAATCGGGTTGTCCAGCGAAAAGTCACGGAACGCGACTCCGGCCTCGATCATCTCCAGGACCAGCGAGGCCGAGCCCACCTTGAGCAGCGTGGTGCACTCACTCATGTTGGAGTCTCCGACGATGACGTGCAGGCGGCGATATTTTTCGGCGTCGGCGTGCGGCTCATCGCGGGTGTTGATGATGGGACGCGAGCGGGTGGTCGCGCTCGACACGCCCTCCCAGATGTGCTCGGCTCGCTGGGACAGGCAGAATGCGGCCGCCTTGGGGGTTTGCAGCACCTTGCCCGCGCCGCAGATCAGCTGGCGGGTGACCAGGAATGGCAGCAGGACATCGGAGATGCGGGAGAATTCTCCGGCGCGCACGATGAGGTAGTTCTCATGGCAGCCGTAGGAATTGCCCGCCGAGTCGGTGTTGTTCTTGAACAGATAGATATCGCCGCCGATACCCTCATCGGCGAGGCGCTGTTCAGCATCTACCAATAGGTCTTCGAGTACCCGCTCGCCGGCGCGATCATGGGTCACCAACTGGTTGAGGTTGTCGCATTCCGCCGTCGCGTACTCGGGGTGACTCCCGACGTCGAGATACAGCCGCGCGCCGTTGCGGAGAAAGACGTTGCTGCTGCGGCCCCAGGATACGACCCGCCGAAACAGATAGCGGGCAACCTCGTCCGGGCTCAGCCGGCGATGACCGTGGAACGTGCAGGTCACACCGAATTCAGTCTCGATGCCCATGATCCGTCGCTGCACCCCACCGAGACTACTTGTTGGCGGCGAGCAGGGCGGCTAGACCACGCCGTGGCGTTCCTCAGCCACGCCGCCACGGGTCTCTGTCTTACCCACCATGCACACTCCAGCCGAGGGGGACCATCTGCTGACGCCAGCGTCGGAGCGGTCTCAACCAGCAGGCATCACCAAGAGGGGACATCAGATGGAGAAGCCAGAACAGACGGACCCACCATCTTCCAAGTCGTCAACAAATGATGACGACTCGGGCGACGACAGTGCCCACCCGGCGCACCCGGCCCACCCGGCCCACCCGGCCCAGCCGGCTCCGGAGCGCTCAAAACCCTGGTGGGAAAACCACCCTGAACTGGAGGCGATCAAGGCCCGCGTGGAGGCCGAGATCTACGGAAAGCCTGACCGGCCCGAATCGCACTTCCCCGATCCAGTGCTCGCCGACTACCTCAGCGGCGACAGCGTCCGAGAACTGCGCAATGCCCGCGACAACTTGGCACTGGCGAAAACCCGCTATGCGAACGCCGTTCACGCCGGCCGCACCGCCGGACTGTCCTGGGCGCAGATCGGCGTGATCCTGGGAGTTTCGCGCCAGCAGCTGCACAGACGATTCCGTGACCTCAGGGATTCCTAAGAAGGCCCACCGTCTTGCCCCTCGGGCAGCAGCTCTTCCAATGCCGGCCCGGTGATACGGCGAAATGCCCGCCGGCGCCGGTTGGCGTCCAAGGTGGCAACCTCCAGCGTGGACGGCCCCAGCGCACGGGGCTCACCGCCATCGCTGCTGGCACTGAGCGCCCCTACAGCGATGGACACTGCGTCGGCCAAACTCGCGTTCTCGGTGTAGGAATCGTTCAGTGCCGTAATGATCGGCTCGGTGGCGCCGCCCATCACGACGAAATGGGGTTCGTCGGCGATCGAACCGTCGTAGGTGATGCGGTACAGCTCAGGGGCTTTGGTCTCGCCGTAGTGAGCGACCTCGGCCACACACAATTCCACTTCGTACGGCTTAGCCTGCTCGGTGAAGATGGTGCCCAACGTCTGCGCGTAGACGTTGGCCAGCTGACGGCCGGTCACGTCGCGGCGGGAGTACGCATAGCCCTGAGTATCGGCGAACCGGATTCCACCGCTGCGCAGATTATTGAATTCATTGAAGCGGCCCACGGCAGCGAATCCGATCCTGTCGTAGAGTTCGCAGACCTTTTGCAGGGACCGGGACGGATTCTCCGCGACGAACAGCACACCGTCGGCATATGCCAACGCGACCACGCTACGTCCCCTGGCGATGCCCTTGCGGGCAAGCTCGGAACGCTCACGCATCGCCTGCTCAGGCGAGATGAAATAGGGGAAGCTCACGAATTCTCACCTCGAGGCTCGGCATCAGGCCCGAATGTGTCTGCCCGCGAACGGCTCTCGATGATCTCCCGGCAGACGGCGGCAATTCGGCGCTCAGCCACTTCCGCCGCGCCGTCAGCGCCGATCACCACAGCGGTCGGATAGATGCCCCGCACCAGATCTGGCCCGCCGGTCGCGGAGTCATCGTCGGCGGCGTCGTAGAGCGCCTCGATCGCGACCCGCAACGCCGAGTCAGCATCCACGACCCCCGAGTAGAGCTTCTTCATCGATGACTTGGCGAAGATCGACCCGGACCCGACCGACTGATAACCCTCTTCCTCGAAGTTCCATCCACCGGCGGCGTCGAACGACACGATCCGGCCTGCACCCTCGGGATTCGGGTCATCGAGGTCGTATCCCGCGAGCAACGGCAGCGCGACGAAACCCTGCAATGCGGCACCCAAGTTTCCACGCACCATGGTGGCCAGCCTGTTCACCTTGCCGGGGAAGGTCAGCGCCACCCCTTCGAGCTTCTCGTAGTGCTCGAGTTCGACGGCGTATAACCGGGCGAACTCGACGGCAATCGCAGCCGTTCCCGCGATACCGGTGACGGTGTAGTCGTCGGTGATGTACACCTTTTGCACATCGCGGCTGGCGATCATGTGTCCCTGGGTGGCACGCCGGTCGCCCGCCATCACGACGCCGCCCGGGTACTTCAGCGCCACGATCGTGGTGCCGTGCGGTACCGCATCCGTCGGCGCCGTCGGCCCAGCCCCGGGCAGCAGGTGGGGTGCGTGATGGCGAAGGAAGTCAGAGAACGACGACAGGCTCACCCCGCCCTGTGCCTCCGCTCGCGGCAAGGCACCAAACGCATCGGGTAACGATGGCTGTTCGCGGTGCGGCCAGGTCACTGGCCGCCCTTCTGGACGTAAGCACGCACGAAGTCCTCGGCGTTCTCCTCCAGCAC